>JAAYGG010000130.1 GCA_012727895.1 Bacillota bacterium | reverse complement strand
TACCCAAAATCAAGGCTAAGACCACAGGCGGGAGGTTCTTTACCCCCACAATTAGGGTTATCCCCAGCGCCATGGCGCAAACGGAAAAGATCACCGGTAAATTCTGCTTAATCTTTTCCGGAATCCGCTCCCGGGCCAATGCTCCGATGAGCCCTCCGAGGGATATGGCGAGACAGTTTACGATGACCCCTACTGGCATTTTCCATCCTCTTTTCTCCGGTTTTGCACATACTCCGGCGCAAGCGGGAATTTTGCATCAGCGTTTACACGAAACAATAGCGTAACCTTACTTCAGTAAGACCTGGGGTAACCAGGTAACCAACTGCGGGTAGAGAATGACCAGGAGCAGAACGATAAGCATGGATGGTAAATACTTCAGGGCTTCCGCAGTAACACGCCTGACCGGTACCCCACCCACATCGGCGACAACGAAAAGGCAGAGTCCGAACGGGGGGGTGATGGCGCCCATGATCAATGCGATGATCATGACAATCGCAAAGTGCACCGGATCGATCCCCAGGGACGTAACGGCCGGGATGACAATCGGCGTCAGCAACAGGGCAGCGGAGGCGGTATCCAGGAAACAACCGATGATGAGGAAGACCACCGTGCAGACGAGGAACATCAGTGTCTGGCTGTTGCCGGCCAGCGCTCCCAGGATGCCGCGGAGGGCCTGGGGAAGCCCCTCGATTGTGACGATCCATGCGAAGAAGCTGGCGACCGACATCAGGAGCATGAAGACCCCGGCTGTCCGCACTGTATCCGTTAAAGTCTCCCAAAGGCCTTTCCAGGTGAGTTCCTTATAGCAAATACCAAGAATAATCGACCACCAGACTGCCAAGACCGCGGCTTCGGTGGGGGTGCAGATCCCGCCCATGATTGAGCCGATGATGATGACAAAAGTCATCAAGGGCGGTATGGCCTGGGGGACTGTTTTCAGCGCTTCCCGCCAGGGCATGACGGTCTTCGGCCACGACCGGCCTTCTTTGGTTAAAACCGCACGTAAGGCAATAAACCCCATCATCGCCCCGGTCAACAGGATCCCGGGGATAATACCCCCATAGAAGAGGGAGGCCACAGAGATCGAGGAGATGGAACCCACCAGGACCATAATGGCGCTCGGCGGGATAATCGGCCCCAGGATACTTGAGGCGGCCGTAATCCCGGCGGAAAAATCCCTTTTGTAACCGGCCTTGGTCATCATATCCATCTCGACCAGACCGAGCCCGCCCGCGTCGGCCACCGCATTCCCGGACATGGAAGCAAACAACATGCTGGCCAGGGCGTTGGCGTGGGCCAGTCCCCCGCGGTAGCGGCCGACTACGGCCACGGAGAACTTCAGCAGCCGGTCGGTCACCCCGGAGGTATTCATCATCCGCCCGACAAAGAGGAAACCGGGCATGGCAATCAGGGCGAAGGAGAGCATTTGACTCATCATGGTTTGCGCGGCCACCGAAGCCGGTATGCCCACCGGGTTCATGGTCAACAACCAGATTAATGAAGCGGTCCCCAAAGCAAAGACCACCGGTATTCCCAGAAACAACAAGGCCATAAAGACGATGAACATGATCAGGATGTTTGTCACTCTTATTCACCTCCTCCGCTTCCCTGGAACGCCTGTCCATCCTCCCCGTCCTTTTCCGCCTTGATCTCATAACCGGGGAAGATCCCGTTTAAGATATCAACCAGGGCGGCGAAGGCCATGAAGACGGACAAGGAGAAGACCGGTATATAGAAGAGATGCCGCGGCAGTTTAAGCGCTGCGGTTCGATAAGGGCTCCTGGCCAACAACGGATACGAACCGATGCAAATCAGAAGAAAAACGGCGATTGCCAGGACTTGACCGAATACCGCCACTACTCTTTGGAATTTTGGCGGCGCTTTGTTGATCAGAAAATCAGCAACAATGTGTTTTTTCGCCACGGTCACAATCGCCCCACTGGTATAACCAAAGATAACCATTAAAAAGGTGGCCAATTCTTCTGTCCAACTAAAGGGTTGGCCGAAGATATAACGGCTAATGATACCGGCTGTTATCATCAGAAGAATAGCGGCCAAAACAATATTCCCAATGACCTGCAAGATTTTAGTGGCGTAAAAAACGATCTGGTTTAACAGCTTCAACTGCGATTACTCTCCTTTCAGCATAATCATTATAAACCGGCAACCCGTGAGGTTTTTATTTTATATTAAAACGGAAGAATGAATAGTGATTGGTGGAGCAGCGGGCCCCACAGGCTGCCGGGAATTCCTATGGAGAGTACCTGTTCAGCATAACATTGTTCCAGTATTTACTGCGTTTATTCGGCATTTACGATCCTTTGGAACTGCTCAAAGGTCTCCCTGGGCCAGGTGCCATTCTCCACATACCTGTAGGCTGCTTTCCGGGTAGCAGCAGCAAATCTGGCATGCTCTTCCGGTGAATAGGTGATAACCTGCATCCCATGGGCGACGATTTTTTCCATATACGTGTCCAAAATCTTCTCCACTTCCTCCGAATACCATTGACCCACTTCATTACAGGCGTCAATCAAAATCTCCTGTTGTGCAGGGCTTAAGGACTGGAACTTTTCTTCATTCATCCAAATCGCAAAATTGACAAAGCTGCAATCCAGTAAACAAAGGTATTTTGCCACCTCATAGAATTTCATGGTGTACATGGTATCCTGGGTGGAGATGGTCCCGTCGATCACCCCTTGCTGCATGGCGAGGTAGACTTCGTCATAAGAGACTGAGGTCGGGTTGGCGCCCATAGCCCGCAAAGCTGACAGGGTATACTCGGAAGGGATCGACCGGATCTTCAGGTTTTTGATGTCCTCCAGTTTATAGATGGGAATATTCGAGGCGATCTGGACCGGCGGGCGCATCCAGTTGCTGGCCAGGGTCCTGACCCCTTTTAGCTCCAAAAACCGCTCTGTCCATGACTTATACAAGTCGCTATCGAGAAACCGTAAAAACGCCTCTTTACTCGGAGACTGGAAGAAGAAACCTGCCATGGAGACTTCCGGAAGACCCCAGTCGGCCATATAGTTGTAACCTTCGATGAACATATCGATGCTACCGTTGATCAGCATCTCCATCTGCGTCATGGCCGGTCCCAACTGCGAAGCGGGGAAAACGTTAATCTTGAGCGAACCGCCGCTTCTCTCCGCCACCAAATCGGCGACCTTCTGCATACCGATGGACGTCAAGTCCTCCGCCGGCGCTGTGCCGCCCCAGCTAAGAGTGACTCGCGGTTCTTCGGCCGCATCCCGGGGGGAGGTGAAATACCTTATCCCCC
>JAAYGG010000017.1 GCA_012727895.1 Bacillota bacterium | reverse complement strand
TGGAAAAGGCCATCCCCTTCGGCTGAATCCCCACTTCCACAGTTTTGATCTGGGTAAGCAGGGAACCCGCCGGATCGGTCTTAAAATGCAAACGGGTGTCTTTATCCAAAAAGAAGGTAATGGTTTTAGGCTTTATCCCTTCCCCGCCCACCTTCAGCTCGTATTCCCCGTAAGGCAGCTCCAGGCGGCCGGGGGTAACCGGTTTGCCGTTTAAGACCAGTTCCGCACGGCCCGCCTCTTCCCCCGGGGCGTGCGGGTCAACCTCCAGTAAGAGCTCATACCGGTGAAGCTCCCAGTCAACAGAAATCTCCCTCGCCAGCGGGGTGATTTTTGCGGTAACCGCCGCCTCCCGGCAACCCGGGCGGGTGAAGACCAGCCGGTAATGGCCCCAGGCCCAGGAGACCGCCGGCAATTCCTCCCCGGCAAATTCGTGGGGAAGGACGGTGATCCCATTTTCCCTCAGAAACCGCGCCGGGGCCTTCTCCACCCTTACCCCGGCAATAGGAAGGTTGTTACTGACTGTAATAACCGGTGTGACCGGCCAATAAAAACCGGCAACCGCCAGGAGCACGAGGATAAGCCCGGCGCCGGCCAAAAAGAAGGATATTTTTCTCATCTTCTGTTTCACTCCTCATCTTCCCGGTTCGCCCCTGTCTTTCAAGCTCACTCCTGATCCTTATGGTTCACTCCTGATCTCCCGGGTTCACCCCGCTTGCAAGTTCCGCTCGTCCGCGACCGGCGCGCCCCCGCGCGGGCCCGCTGTCACCCCCGGCCACAACCGGCCGCTTGCCATAATTATTCGTCTTTTTCCGGGGTTTTCCTTTGCTATTCCCCTGTGCCATTTAACCTGGTGGATTAACCCACGGGACCGCCCGCCGGATTAACCAGCGGATTGGCCTGTCGTGGGCCGGTGAAAATGGGGTAAAAAACTGCCAAAAATTTACCTTTCCCCTCTTTTCAACTTGCGAAAATAAAGTGCTTGTATTAAAATGGCGATAATAGTAATAGTAGCTTTGTTATGTATCTGATTGCATGGTTTAAGGAGGGTGCAGCGGTGAAGGAGTATTATGCGGAAAGAGTCGGTACAATGGCCGGAGGTGAATTGGGCGATCTGATGCGCCTAGTGGGCAGGGATGATATCATCTCCTTTGCCGGGGGTATCCCTTCTCCGGATGTTTTCCCTTTGGCGGAGCTAAAAGAGATCACCCTCGGGCTTTTCGAGAATGAGCCACGCCAGGTTTTCCAGTACAGCAGCACTGAGGGGCGGAACGAACTCAAGGATTTCATCGTTGAATTCCTTTCCCGCCGGGGGGTCAATACCAGCCGGGAAGAGCTGATCATCACCAGCGGTTCCCAGCAGGCTTTGGATCTTGTCGCCAAGGTTTTGGTGGACCCCGGCGACCCGGTGCTGGTGGAGAAACCGGGCTATGTCGGCGGGATTGGCGCCCTCAAAAGTTACCAAGCCCGGATCCTCGGTATCGATATGGAAGAAGACGGGATCAGCATCGACTGCCTGGAGGAGACCCTCAAAAAGACCGTGGGTAAAGAGCGGCCGGTAAAATATATCTACCTGGTCCCCGATTATTCCAATCCTTCCGGGGCCCGCCTGTCGGTGGAGAAGAGAAGAAAAATCCTGGACCTGGCCGGGAAGTATAATTTCTACATCTTGGAGGATACCCCTTATAGCGAGTTAAGTTATTACGAAGAACGGTTGGATTATATCAAAAAGTACGATGAAGAAAACCGCGTGATCATGCTTGGCTCCTTTTCCAAGTTCTTTGTTCCCGGGTTGCGCGTGGCCTGGGTCTGCGCTCCCCGCCCCTTCATTGAACTGCTAAGCCGGGCCAAACAAGATGCGGACCTGGCGTCCAGTACCATCGGGCAGTTGATCATCACCCGGGCCGGGGAAAAAGGGCTGGTTGAAACCCAGGCCCGTAAAGTGCGGGAGTTTTACCGCCCGCGGCTGGAGGCCATGGGCCGGGCACTCGAAAAGTATTTCCCGGCGGAGACCTCCTGGTTTACGCCGCGGGGAGGCTTTTTCTTCTGGGTGAAACTGCCGGCCGGAGTGAACAGTAAAGAGTTGCTGGCAAAGACAATTGACGAAGATAAGGTGGCCTTTGTGCCGGGGACCGCGTTCTTTGCCGATCCTAAGGACGGTTACTCCTACGTACGGCTTTCCTTCTCCGATATTGAACCGGCAATGATTGAGGAAGGCATTAAAAGGCTGGGAGAGGCGATCGCCAGGTACTCCGGATAGCGTAGAAAATCCCACCGCAACCGGGTCACGGCCCGGTTTTTTGCACTGAACAGGCGCTGCCGGGCAGGTACAAGGCGGGTACAGGACGGGTGCAGATCGGGTCAGGTCGAGTACAGGCCGGGTGCAGGCCTGCCCGTACGTAATGCCGCCCGGCAAAGGAGAAAAAGAGAGTAAAAGAGGATGAAGAGAACAGGAGAGGATGGGGAGAATAGAAACGGGCGGGTAAAAATAGATGATGTAGATGAATAATGAATAGATACAGAAAGGGGTGGGTGGTCTTGGAGAGAATTCTGCCGGTAAACCCCGGTAAAACAACGGGTGATAAAAATGAAACCCGCAAGGAAATCTGGCTGGCCGGCGGGTGTTTTTGGGGTGTGGAGGCCTATTTTTCCCGGATCCGCGGCGTAGTGGCAACAACCGCCGGCTACGCCAATGGTGAGACGGAAAACCCCACTTATGAAGAGGTCTGTTCCGGCACTACCGGGCATGCGGAAACCGTCCACGTTGTATATGACCCGGAAGTGATAAGCCTGACCCAGCTTCTCCAGTATTTTTTCCAGATCATTGACCCCACTGCCCGCAACCGCCAGGGGAACGACGTGGGCTCCCAGTACCGTTCCGGCGTTTACTACCGGGACCCGGAGGACCTCCCGGTCATCCGTTCCGTCCTTGCCGAGGTGCAAAAGGGGTACCAAAAACCGGTGGTCACCGAGGTGCTGCCGCTGGCCAATTTCTACCCGGCCGAGGAGTACCACCAGAAATACTTGGAGAAGAACCCGGGCGCCTATTGCCACGTGGACCTCAGCCTGGCCACCCGTAACGTCTCCCCTCCTGCCGGTTACCGGAAGCCTTCGCCGGAGGAGATTAAGGAAAAGCTCACCGCCCTGCAGTATGACGTGACCCAGCACAACCAGACCGAACCGCCCTTTGCCAACCCCTACTGGGATAACCATGAACCCGGGCTCTACGTGGATGTGGTCACCGGCGAACCCCTCTTCAGTTCGAAGGATAAATTCGATTCGGGTACGGGTTGGCCCAGCTTCACCCGGCCCATTAACCCCGGGGCAGTGACCTACCGGAAGGACCTCAGCGCCGGTATGGAACGGATCGAGGTGCGCAGCAAGATCGGCGATTCCCACCTCGGGCATGTTTTTGAAGACGGCCCGCCGGAAAAGGGCGGCCGGCGTTTCTGCATCAACAGCGCGGCGCTGCGTTTCATCCCCCTGGACGAAATGGAAAAGGAAGGATACGGCGCTTTTATCCCGCTGGTCAAGGGATAGTGCGTGCGGTTATTTTCTCACCCGGACAACCTGTCCTTGATTGGCCCTTAAAAGCTCAGTCGTGCTGATTTTCACCAATGAGTTTGTCGTTCCTCCCCCCGTATAGACATAGGCGGATTCTGTCACTTTTGTATCAATTAAAAAAACCGCCGGATACCCAAAAGACGGGACCCCGCCTGCCGGGTATCCGGTATACCTCAATATCTCATCGGCAGTTGCCAAACGCGGCCGTTCGATCTGTAAGATTTTACCCACCCGCGAAGTGCTTACCCGGTCTTCCCCTTTAACAATGGCCACGATCAAATGGCCGTCTTCACTGATGAGACAGACATTTTTGACAAGCTCATCAATGGAAGCATTGACGGCTTTTGCCGCCTCTTCAACCGTATGGCAAGATGTTGCAAATTCAAAATGCTCAGCTTGTAAATTGTTCTGTTCTATGTACTCCCTGATTTTTGCCTTGTAATCCAAAATTAATCCCTCCATTTTATTATTATTTATCATGATCTTCTGCCTTACGGCCCGCCCCTTCGCCCCGTGTTTTACATATGTTAATACATGGCTCTATAAAGGAGGGGTGATGTTTTTTGAATAATGTTTTCTCTTCCCAGGTGCCATGTCCCGGCGGTACTGTCTACACGATCCGCCCCGGGGACACCTTCTTCAGTCTTGCCGCCCGTTTTAACACTACCGTGCAGGCGATTATGAATGCCAACCCGGGTGTTAACCCCAACAACCTCCAAATCGGCCAGCAGATCTGTATCCCGGTCGCGCCCACGCCCGGAGAGTGCCCGGGAGGCTTTCTCTATACAATCAGGGCCGGCGATACCTTCTTCAGCATTGCCCGGCGTTTCGGGATCACCGTTAACGCCCTGATTGCCGCCAACCCCAACGTGGATCCGGACCGGTTGCAGATCGGGCAAGAGATCTGTGTTCCCGCTCCAGTTCCAGGGCCGGGTTTCTGCCCGGGAGGCTTTCTCTACACGATCCAGGCCGGCGATACCTTCTTCAGCCTTGCCAACCGCTTTAACACTACTGTACAGGCGATCATCGACGTCAACCCGGGGGTGGACCCGAACCGGCTGCAGATCGGGCAACAGATCTGCATCCCGGCACCGCCGCCGGTCGAATGCCCCAATGGGATCATCTACACGATCCGGGCCGGCGATACCCTCTTCGCCTTGGCCCAGCGCTTCGGTACCACGGTCAATGCGATTATCCTCGCCAACCCGGGTATTGATCCCAACAGCCTCCAAATCGGACGGCGGATCTGTATCCCGCAGTAAGGAAACTGCGGAAACAGGCCCATTTCTCGTTATACACGTGCGTTTGCTACGGGCGCCATGCTTTCGCCCCAACGCCGGACGCGCGGTGCATAAAAAAGAGGCTCCTTTTGGGAGGCCTCTTTTCTTTCTACGTCCGTTATTTCTCCTCCGGCAGTACTTTTTATCCCGGTTTTACGCCGGCAGCCGGCTGTGCCGCACGTACGCCTGTGAAGACACGGCCCTACCACGCGGAGAGAACCTTTTCCCTGTAAGCCTCCACTGCAGGTGTTAAACGGTAGTCATTCTCCGCCAACACGTTTAAATAGCCTTTTATCTGTGCTGAAAACTCGCCATCATCTGCCTGCGACAGGTATTCCTCATAAGCCCGCCGCGCTTTGGGGTTCATCTCCTTGGTCCAGTAATCAAAGAGAGGGGTGTTGTCACAGCCGTACAAAGCAAATCGAAGATAGCGTTTGAACAATTCCCTGACCGCCTGGGCTATTACGGTTCTGTACCCGTACCCCTGTCCCTGCCCGTCGCCGGCCTCCCCGCCGCGGGCAGGCGTGCCATAGGTACGCAGGAATCGTTCCTGGTTGGCGGCCCGGCGGAGGATCTCATCCCACCCGATCACCAGCGCGGCGTCCTTTGCCGGAGGCTGCTCCGACTCGACCGCCATGAGTTCAAGGTAGGCGGCCATCTCCGGGGGAACGGCCGCGTGGTACCTCCGGTAAAAGGTATAGTCAATGACCGGGAAATACTGGCCTTCCGCAGTCTCCACCTTATACCCGTTTTCTATGGTCTCCTGTAATAGCTCCTGTAACTCCCCATTCCCAACGCGCGCCTGCGCGCGCTCTATAATTCCCTGCGGCGACCATTGGCCCCCGTAAATCTCTATCAGATTCATCTGCAATTCTTCATCTTCATACCGCTGTTGCCACCAGGCCAGGTTTGCCTGTTGCACCGCTTCCAGCCCAAGTACCATGGTTGCCGCCTTTTCCTTGGAGACGGCATTTATATGCTCATCCAGGTACGCCGCAACCTGTGCCACTGAAAGTTCCTCGGCAGCCATGAGCGCGGCATATCCGGCCATGGCCTTTTTCTCCCTGGCCGCCCGCAAATGGTTGTTAAGAACAAAACCAGCCGCAAGAAGACCCAGGGCAAGGATGACAAAGACAAATACGCGCTGTCGCAAACCGGCGCCTCCTTTGTTCTGCGTACCCCCGTCAAATAGAGGGAGAGGCACAGAGGTTGCCATTTAGTTCCCGGCGTGTACCTCCGCTTTCTCCTGCCCAATTATAACGTTACCGCATAAAAAAAGTTCGGCCCCGGCCGACGGCAATTATTGCCGGCCGCGAGCCGCTCCGATTTCAAGTCAACCCTGCTTTAATCTCAAGTTAGCCCTACTTATGGTTGGCACTGAAGTTCCGCAAGAAACTCCTGGTCCGTTCGTTTTCTGGATCACCGAAGATCTGTTCTGCGGTGCCTTCCTCCACAACCTGCCCTTTATCCATAAAGATCACCCGGTCGGCCACATCACGGGCGAAAGCCATTTCGTGGGTAACCACCAGCATGGTCATGCGCTCGGCCGCCAGTTGCCGGATGACCTTCAGCACCTCGCCGGTTAACTCGGGATCCAGGGCGGAGGTGGGCTCATCAAAAAAGAGGATATCCGGCTTCATCGCCAAAGCCCTGGCGATCGCCACCCGTTGACTCTGGCCGCCGGAGAGTTGGTAGGGGTAGGCATCGGCCTTGTCCGCCAGGCCAATCTTGCCCAAGAGCCTCTCCGCCTCTTCCCTGGCTTTTTCCGGCGAAAGGCCCCGTACGTGGATGGGGGCTTCGGTAATATTACGCATTACAGAAAAATGGGGGAAGAGATTGAAGTTTTGGAAAACCATGCCCAGGCGCAAACGGATCTTCCGCAACTGCTCTTCGGAGGCATAGACCACACGGCCTTCCGGAGTTGTTTCAACCATGGTCTCCCCAGCCACTTTGATTGTGCCGTGGTTGATCCTCTCCAAAAGGGTCAGGCAGCGCAGTAAGGTGCTTTTCCCGGAACCGGAGGGTCCGATGACGGCGATTACTTCCCCTTCATTGATCTCAAAGGAAACGTCAATAACCACCTCGCCGCTCCCGGCAAAACTCTTATAAAGGTTTTCCACCTTTAAAATC
Organism: Bacillota bacterium; assembly: GCA_012727895.1. GTDB lineage: Bacteria > Bacillota > UBA4882 > UBA10575 > UBA10575 > JAAYGG01. The sequence continues at coordinate 1,922 of JAAYGG010000017.1, read as the reverse complement.
TGCATAACCAATGCCTCCTACCGGTAATAACTCAGTTTTTTCTCGGCGCTTTCAAAGACTTTTGTCACGATCCAGTTGAGGAAGAGATAAAACACCCCGGCGACAAAGAGGGGGGTCGTCGAAAAAATCCGGGAAGATTCATTCTTGGCGACACGGAAGAGTTCGGAGATCCCAAGGATCTGGACTAGAGCGGTATCTTTTACCAGGGTTATCACCTCATTGCTGATCGGCGGGAGAATCCTCTTGACCACCTGCGGCAGGATAATCTTGAAAAACGTCTGGGTCCTGGTAAAACCGAGGACGGCGGCGGCCTCATACTGCCCAACGGGGATCGACTCGATCCCCCCGCGGTAAATCTCGGCAAAATAAGCCGCATAATTCAGGGAAAAAGCGATAATCGCCGCGGTAAAACGGGGCAGGCTAAACCTGAATCCCGGCGGTAACATATAGAACGGGGCAAAGTAAAAGAAGATTAACTGCAACAGCAAAGGCGTGCCCCGCATGACCAGGATATACAGGCGTATGGGATAACTGATCCATTTATGCGACGACATTCTCCCGAGCGCGGTCAGCAGACCCAACGGCAGGGAAAAAAGGAGCGTCAAAAAGAAGACCTGCAGGGATGTGATTAACCCGTTGAAAAGGAGTGTTATTAATTTTATGGCATCTGTTGGCACTTGAAATATGGACATGGCAAAAACTCCTTAAAGGGCCGGTCTTTTCAGAGGAAAAGGGTTATGAGCCAACCGTATCTACGGAAACTCACAACCCTTTCCGGTGCTACACGAAATAGCTCGTAACCGCTGGTTTATTGATTAATTATAGTGATGTCCTCGCCAAACCACCGTTCGGAGATGGCGGCCATTGTCCCGTCTTCAGCCATGGCGATGAGGGTCTCTTCAATCTTCTCCATCAATGCCTGATCTTCCTTGCGGAAACCAACACCATATTCCTCACCGGCCAGCGCCTCATCAAGCACCTTGTAGTTCTTGCTGCGCTGCTGGATGTAAAAACGGGCGACAATCTCGTCCATGAGCACCACATCGACCCCGCCCTGTTCCAGATCCATCAGTGCGGTCATGTTGTCATCAAACTCAACAACCTGCCCCAGGGAGGCTTTGAACTCTGTTGCATTGTTCAGGGCATCATTGGCGCTGGACCCGGCCTGGATCCCCAGTTTTTTCCCGGCAAAATCGGCGAGCGCGGCGTAGTCGCTATCAGCCCGGACCACCAGAACCTGGCGGTTTTTCATGTAGGGCTTGGTGAAGAGGATAACTTCTCTCCGCTCCGGGGTAATCGTCAGGCCATTCCAGATACAATCGATATTTTTCGTATTAAGTTCCTGCTCTTTAGCGCTCCAGTTAATCGGTTGCAGGATCAGCTCGACTCCCAGACGGGAGCAGACTTCTTTGGCCAGGTCAATATCGAAACCGACAATCTCCCCGTTTTCATCCCGGAAACCCATCGGCGGGAAGCTGTCGTCGAGACCTAAGACGAATTCGCCTCTTTCTTTTATTTCTTCCCAGGAATTATCGGCAACTTCGCCCTCTTTCTTGCAGCCGGAGAGCACCAAAACCATTACAAGCATGGCAAAGGTAAGTATGGTGATGGCTCTCTTCAAAACAAACACCCTCTCTCTTGATCATTTTGTTCTAATTGTACTAAAAAAAGAAGAAATAGTAAAGGGAAGATGCGATGGAGAAGAACAACAACGCAATATTAATCCTGATTTATGTTACAATAATAAAAATGAACTTTTTTCCCACCCGTCCCGTCTTATTAATGAGAGGTGAAATCATGGGCAAACCGGTTATCATAATGGAAAAGGTGAACAAGGCCTTTCTCCCCGGAGTACGGGTCATCGACAACCTCTCTTTTTCCGTGCAGAAAGGCGAGATTATCGGTATTTTAGGCCCCAACGG
>JAAYGG010000129.1 GCA_012727895.1 Bacillota bacterium | reverse complement strand
GCCCCTCGCGAGTTCGAATCTCGCTCTCTCCGCCATTTTACTCTTTGACAGGTATCTATCATTATTGACCACGGAGAGATGGCCGAGTGGTCGAAGGCGCACGCCTGGAGAGCGTGTAGACGTTAACGCGTCTCCTGGGTTCGAATCCCAGTCTCTCCGCCAGAAAATAACCCGGCTTATTGCCGGTTTTTTTTACCCGGATAAACCGGGTTGGACCCGGTAAAACCTGATTCTTGTTATTTAAAAAAAAAGATGATATACTAGATAGGGTATCCTATTGGCCGTGCTAGATGGGGAGGTAGCGGTGCCCTGTAGCCTGCAATCCGCTATAGCAGGATCGAATCCCGTCTTTGAGGCGGCTTTTTGTAGCGCCGGCTCCGGTAAGTGGTGTTGAAGGCCGGGTCCTGTGCGACGGAGACCGGTGAACCCCGCCAGGTCCGGAAGGAAGCAACGGTAAGCCGGGGACTCCGGGTGCCGCAGGGCAGCCTGGCTGGAGCTAACTGCCGGGGTACGACTGGAAAGAGTCGTCGAAGGGCGGTGCACGGCCTAAATTCTTACCCGCCGCAAAGGCGGGTTTTTCTAAACCGTAATTTTTGTTAAAATTGGGTAAGAGGAGAAATTTACCGGGAGTTTAGTAAAGGAAGATAGAAGATAAAGGAAAGAACAGATGCGGGTGGTTAAAGCCCTGGCACGGGCGAAAATAAACCTTTCCCTGGACATCCTGGGCAAACGAAGCGACGGGTACCACGAACTGGAAACAGTAATGCAATCGGTCAGCCTCTCCGATGAGTTGGTTTTCCGGCCGGCGGCGAAGGTTTCCTTGACCGTCTCCGACCCTGACCTGGCGGTGGACGAGAGTAATACGGTGTTAAGGGCGGTTCGCCGTTTGCAGGAAGTGGCCGGGAGCGACCGAGGGGTCGAGATTTTCTTGGAGAAAAGGATCCCGCCCGGGTCCGGCCTGGGCGGCGGTAGCGCCGACGCCGCTGCGGTCCTGGTGGTTTTGAACCGTTGGTGGGGTTTGAACCTTCCCCTGCCGGCTTTGGCAGAGATCGCTGCGGACGTCGGCAGTGATGTGCCCTTCTGCTTGACCGGCGGCACGGCCCTGGTGCGGGGAAGAGGCGAAAGGGTCTCCCCCCTGCCCCCGCTCCCCGCGGCCCGGATCCTTCTGGCCAAGCCCCCCGTTGCCGTGGCCACCGCCGAGGTTTACCGGTGTTTTCGCGCGGAGGCGGCGGGCCGGCGCCCGGAGACAGGGAAAATAATCGCGGCCGTCAAAAACGGGCGGATCCACCAGTTGCCAAGCGCCTGGGGAAATCTCCTGGAAAAGGTGGCCTTTGAACTCCTGCCTGAGTTGGCGGAGGCCAAAAAATGGCTGCAAAACTATGGCTTGCCGGTGCTGATGACCGGCAGCGGTCCGACGCTTTTCGCCCTTTTACCCGAAGGGTTTCGTCAGACCCGGGAGGTAAGGATGGCTCTTGCGGAAAAAGGCTGGTGGACCCATCTGGGCCGCCTGACCGGGAAAGGAGTGGCGGTCCGGACCTGCCGGAAAGGAGGAAAAGAGAGTGGAGAGAAAACCGCTGGCACCGATTGATCTTGATAGTTACAAACCCTTGAGGGAACTGGTTTTTGAGGCGCTGCGTGAGGCGATCATCACCGGGCAGTTGCCACCGGGCGAGCGGTTGATGGAGATCCAATTAGCCGAGGAACTGGGAGTAAGCCGGACGCCGGTGCGGGAGGCCATCCGCAAGTTGGAGCTGGAAGGGCTGGTGGCAATGGTCCCCCGGAAAGGCGCCTATGTTGCCGGGATCTCTCTTAAGGATCTGATTGAGGTCTTTGAGATCCGGGGCGCCCTTGAAGGGTTGGCGGCGGCGCTGGCGGCGGAGCGCATCACCGATGAGGAACTGGATGCGCTCGAGCGTCATCTGGTGAAGGCTGTGGAGGTTATTGAACGCTCGGATCTCAACGGGATGGTGGAGATCGACACCATGTTTCATTCTTTATTATATAAGGCCAGCCGGAACGAGCGTTTGGCCTATACCATCAATAACCTGAGGGAACAGATTCACCGTTTCCGGCAGACTTCCCTTTCCTACCCGGGGAGGATGAAAATCGCCTTGGAAGAGCATAAGGCGATTGTCGAGGCGATTTCCGCCCGGAACCCGGATTTGGCGCGGGAACTGGCCCAGGAACATGTGGAGAATGCCGAAAACAGTATTATGCAGGTAATCCGGGAAGAACGAAAAAAGTGAAGGGGGAACCTGTATGGACGCGGTAATCCTTGGCGGGGCTGAGAATACGGGCGCCCTAAAAAAGAGCGCCGGCGCCCGGTATGAAGCGCAGATCGAGATTGGCGGCAGGCCGATGATTGACTTTGTCGCCGCCGCCCTGGAGCAACTGGAAAACATTGACCGGGTTGTGGTAGTGGCTGCGGAAGAAGTAGCCGCCGGCCTCAAGGGCAAGAAAATATGGAAGGTCGTCCCGCCCGGGCCGGATATGGTGGAAAGCCTCCACCGGGCGCTACGCGTTCTCCAGCAGGGAGAAAATGTCCTGGTTCTCACCGCCGACATCCCCTTGATCACCGCTGAAGCGTTGCGGGATTTTCTCCGGCAGTGCCAGAAAAGGGAGGCGGAGATCTATTATTCCCTGGTGCCGCGGCAGGTGATTGAGGAACGGTTCAAGGGTGTGCAGAGAACCTATGTTCGCCTAAAAGATGGCACCTTCACCGGGGGAAATGTGGTTTTGCTTGACCCGGAAGCGGTTTTGGCCTACAGCGACTACCTCCGCCAGGCCGTGCAATTGCGGAAACACCCTGTCAAGCTCTGCCGTTTGCTGGGGATTAAGTTTTTCTTAAAATTTTTGGGAGGGCAGTTGACGGTCTCCGAGATCGAGGCCCGGGTGGAAGAGCTCATAAAACTTAAGGGCGCCGGGGTGGTTACCATGTATCCGGAGATCGGCATTGATGTGGATAAACCCAGTGACCTCCAGTTCGCCCAAGCCATCTTGGAGCAGCGGGCGACCGGCTTGTAGTTTTAATTTTATGACAACTACAGTGGATAAACCCCTACCTGCCTGGCAGGTATTTTTTTTTTAGAAAATATGTCAAATAAAAGAAGGAGTTTTCCAAATCATGTCGAAAATATAATTGCTTACATTATTTCCAAAAAGAGGTGGGACCATGAACATCACGGATGTGCGCTTAAGGAAATTGGAGAATGGCACAAAGATGAAGGCCATTGCCTCAATTACCATTGACGACGCTTTTGTCGTCCGGGAGATCAGGGTGATCGAGGGACAGAACGGTTTATTTGTGGCCATGCCCAGCAGGAAAATTCCTTCCGGCGAATTCAGGGATATCGCCCATCCAATCAACTCGGAGACCCGGCAGATGATCCAGAATCTCATTCTGGAAGAGTACAGGAAAGCGGAGTAGGCCAGGTCTTGTTCGCCCTTGACATGGGCGGGAGGTATTTGCTATAATCGTCTTTGGATGGGGCGTCGCCAAGCGGTAAGGCACGGGACTTTGACTCCCGCATACGTTGGTTCGAATCCAGCCGCCCCAGCCAAAACCTGTCTTACGACTCTGCGAGCGGCGGAGTTTTTTTTTGCCGCGTATCCCGTAAACTAGCGGACCGGGAAGCTTTCACCGGCGCAGACGAACGCAAGACGACGAGGGGGATTCTTTATGTCGGATTTGAAGGTTGTGATTCTGGCCGCCGGAAAAGGAAAAAGGATGAAATCAAAATTACCCAAGGTATTACACCCGGTCTGCGGGTTGCCTATGGTCCAATATGTGCTGGACGCCGCCAGAGAGGTGTCGCCGGAAAAACCACTGGTGGTTGTGGGTTATAAAGGCGAAGAAGTCACCGGCGTCCTGGGCGAACAGGCCGAGTATTTTTGGCAAACGGAGCAATTGGGAACCGGCCACGCCGTGAAGATTGCCTGTTCCGGTTTGGGGTCCTTCAACGGGGATTTGCTGGTTCTTTACGGCGATACCCCGCTGGTGACCGCCGCCACTTTACGGCAGTTGATTGCCCGGCATAGGCAGGAAAAAGCCGCGGTTACACTGCTCAGTACCGAAGTGGAGGATCCCGGTGGGTACGGGCGGGTTCTGCGCGACGGCGACGGGCGGGTGATCGGGATCGTCGAAGACGACCAGGCCACGCCGGAGGAAAAGGCCATCACAGAAGTGAATACCGGGATTTATTGTTTCCGTTATTCCGACCTCAATGAAGCCCTCCCGGAATTGCGGGCGGATAACGCCCAAGGCGAGTATTACCTGACCGATGTGGTTGCGTTATTGCAGGAAAAGGGCAGGAAGATAGAGGCGGTTAAAGCCGGTGATTCCTGGGAGATCCTGGGCCCGAACGACCGGAAGGCTTTGGCGGAAACTGAACGCCTGATGCGGCAGAGGATCCTCATGCACTGGATGGACGAAGGGGTGACTTTTATCGATCCGACAACCACCTATGTGGATCCCCGGGTGAAATTAGGCGCGGATACCACTGTTTATCCAGGCACTCATCTTTACGGGGAAACGGTGGTTGGAGAGGGTTGCCATCTCGGCCCTTATACACAGATCACAGGGAGCCGGATCGGCAACAACTGCCGGGTCTTCTTCAGCGTTCTGGATACCGTTGAGGTCGGGGATGACGTGAATATCGGACCCTTTGCCAACCTGCGGCCCGGTACGGTGGTGGAGGCCCGGGCGAAGGTGGGCGATTTTGTCGAACTGAAAAACAGCCGGATCGGTATGGGGAGCAAGGTCCCGCATCTTAGTTATATCGGCGACTCCCAGATCGGAAGCGGCGTCAATATTGGGGCTGGTACCATCACCTGCAATTACGATGGCAAGAACAAGCACGCCACAATAATCAAGGACGGGGCTTTCATCGGGAGCAATACCAGCCTGGTGGCGCCGGTGACCATCGGAGAGAACGCCTTGGTTGGGGCCGGGTCAACCATTACCAAGGATGTTCCCGGACGGGCGCTGGCGATCGCCCGGGCACACCAGGTGGTCAAGGAGAACTGGCGGAAGCAAGAGGAAGAAAAAGATTAATTTGCTCTTTGGAAAAGATAGTGGTATAATGTTTCTGATTTTATCGCGCACACGCGCATCAACTTAAGTTTGCGGGAGGTTTGTGAGATAGATGGAGCCTACATTAACAGCAATGCTTCGTGACGAAACCGGGAAAGAAGCCGCCCGCCGTCTCCGGGCGGAAAACCGCTTGCCTGCGGTTTTATACGGGAAAGAAAGTAAACTCCTTAGCCTGGATGGGAAAGAAGCCCAGAAATTATTCAATACGGCCGGGACTTCCCGTCTGATCACACTGAAAATCCAGAAGAAAAACCGGAAGACCACCGAGGATCACCCGGTCTTGATCAAGGAAGCACAAGTGGATCCGGTAAAGGGAGAACTCTTGCACCTTGATTTTTATGAAGTTTCGATGGATCATAAAGTCACACTAAAAGTTCCGCTGGTCATTACGGGTGAAGGAGAACGGGTTAACGACGGTTCAGTAATCGAACAGATGCTGTATGAGTTGGAGATCTCCTGTTTGCCCACGCAGATTCCGGAGAAAATTGAAGTGAACATCACCAAGCTGGCCATGAATGAATCGATTCTCGCCGGGGATCTGGAGCTGCCCAAAGGCGTGGAGATGATCACCGCTCCCGACGAGTACGTGGTGGTTGCTTCTGCCCCGCGGGTCGAGACCGTATCCGGGGAAACTGTGGAAGAGGCGGCAGAGACGGCAGAAGAGGTGGCGGAGGCTGCTCCTGCCGAGGCGCCGGCAGAAGAATCATGATCCCATGGAATATTTGGTAATCGGTTTAGGAAATCCTGGAAAAGAGTACAGGCTTACCCGGCATAATGCCGGGTTTTTGGTCGTGGAGCACTTGATGAAGGAACTGCAGGCGGAAGCCGCCTTCCCGGATTGTGCGTCCCTGGTCAGCCGGGCCCGCTGGGGTAAACACCGGCTCTTGCTGGCTAAACCGCTAACGTTTATGAACCTGTCGGGAAGAGCCGTACAGATGCTAATTTTAAAGTATGAGATCCCGCTCTCCAGGATAATAATAATCCTTGACGACCTGGCCCTGCCTTTCGGCATGATCCGCTTGCGGCGCGGGGGAAGCGCCGGCGGGCATAAGGGCTTGGCCTCGGTGCTTGCTGTTACCGGTGAGGACCTACCCAGGTTGCGGGTGGGGATCGGGGCGCCGCCGGCGACAGTGGAGACCGCCTCTTTTGTGCTGGACCCTTTTTCTCCGGAGGAACAAGGATTGCTTCCGGAGATCACCGCCTGGGCCGGCCGGGCGGTTTTAACCTGGATCGAGCGGGGTATGGAAGAAGCAATGAGCAGATATAACGGTCTGGTTCCCGCGCTCCGAGACCAACCGGATCAGAATCTGTGACCAACCGGAACAGAAGAGGTCAATGCAAGAGATAAACAGAGTCACCGGAGTTTTCTTGACACCCGCCTGCATAGAATAGGAGATGACAGGCGGTTTGTTTACTGCCGGACCTTTATTTGTTATGGTTCAGTAAGGAGGCGCCGTTCTTGTTTTCCTGGCTAACAGAGAAAATCAGCAGCCTGCCCGAGGGTGATGCGGTTATCCAGCGGATTAAGCGGGAAGAAAAAGTGATGGTTCAGGGGATCAGCGGCAGCCGGAAGTCTTTTTTGCTCGCCGCTTTGTGGCAGGAAATCCCCAGGAGCATGCTGGTACTTACCTATACCCCGTCGGAAGCGGAGAAAATCATCACCGATTTGCGGGGTATTCTCGGCGCTGCCGGGGAGGTTGTCCTTTTTCCCGCCTATGACCTCATGGCCCACGAAGAGGCCTATGAGAAAGAGACGGCCGGCGCCCGCCTTTCGGTCCTGGGACGGCTGGCCAGGGGAGAACGGCTGCTGGTGGTGGCCTGCTGGCCTGCTTTGCAACGGAAGATCATCCCCCCCGAGGTGCTGCGGGAGTTCACCTTCAGGCTGGCCGCCGGGGATGAAATGGAAAGGGATTCTTTCCTTCAAAAGCTGGTGGAGATGGGCTTCGAGCGTACGGAGAAGGTCGACCGTTCCGGGCAGTTTAGCGTGCGCGGGAGTATTGTCGATCTTTACCCGCCCGACCGGGAGGAACCCTTAAGGATCGAGTTTTTTGGCGATGAAATCGAGTCGATCCGCGCCTTTGATCCGGAAACACAAAAATCCAGCAACCGGCTGCAGGCGGTGGAGGTGCTGCCGGCTAGGGAAGGGTTATGGAGCGAGCAGGAGCTGGAAGCGGCCGTTGGAGAACTGCCAAAGCTTATCCAGGAACAGGCCGGGCGCTTTCGTAACCGGGGCGATGAGAAAACCGCCGTCCAACTGGAAGAGAGTTTTCAGGCGGCCCTTGAAAAAATGACCGGCGGCCGGGTTTTCCCGGGGATTGAACGGTTTCTGCCGCTAATCCGCCGGGATCTGCAGCCCTTCTGGCACTATCTCCCTGGCGCCCTGGTGGTCATCGACGAGCCGGTCCGGGGCACGGAATACCTGCGGGTTTTGGAGGAAGAACACTCCCGGACGCTCGGTTCCTTTCTCGAACAGGGACTTCTTTTGCCGGAAGAGACCGATCTCTACATCCCTGCAGCCGAACTCCAGCGGGCAATGGCCAGAGTCGCCCTGTTGCAAATGTCGGCGGTGGCCACCGCCCTTAAGGGTACCGGCGACTATTATGGTACAACCTTGCCGCTACGGCCGGCGCCGAAATTTGCCGGGCAAGGTTTACGTTTACCGGCGGAACTGGCCAACAGGCAGAAAAACGGCTGGGTGGTGGGGTTGGCGCTTTCCGGGTCCGGCCGCCGGGAGCATATGGCCAAGGCTTTACGGGAAGAAGAGGGCTTGGAACCGTTTAAAATTGTTACAGGAGAACCGGCAACGGGCGCCGGCAATTATTTACCGGGATACATCTATTTCCTTCCCACGGGCTTGTCCAGCGGTTTGGAACTGCCCATGGAGAAGGTTTTACTCCTGACGGAAACCGAAATTTTCGGCCGTTTGCGGCCGCAAAGAAGGGCCAGGCCCAGATATGCAAAGGAGGGTGTCCGTCTCACCGACTTTGCCGAACTGGAGCCCGGGGATTATGTGGTCCATATCAACCATGGGATCGGGATCTACCGGGGACTGAAGAAAGAGGAGGTCCAAGGGGCGGTCCGGGACTACCTGGAAGTGGAATACGCTGCGGGCGACCGGCTTTTTGTCCCTACTGACCAATTCCATTTATTACAGAAATACGTCGGGTCGCCGGAGGCCCCGCCAAAGATCAACCGGCTGGGTGGCGGGGACTGGCAGCGGGTGAAGAACCGGGTGAAAGAATCCCTCCGGGAGATGGCGGATAGCCTGTTACAGCTTTATGCCGCCAGGCTCTCCACCCGTGGCCACAGCTTCGCGCCGGATACCCCATGGCAGCAGGAGTTTGAAGAAGCCTTTGCCTATGAAGAAACGCCCGATCAGATCCGGGCCGGGGAAGAGATCAAACGAGATATGGAATCTCCCCGCCCAATGGACCGCCTGCTCTGCGGCGATGTGGGCTACGGCAAGACCGAAGTGGCGATGCGGGCGGCCTTTAAAGCGATTATGGATGGAAAACAGGTGGCGGTCCTGGCGCCCACCACCATCCTGGCCCAGCAGCATTTTCAAACATTCACACAGCGTTTCAGCGGGTATCCGGTGAAGATCGCCGTTCTCAGCAGGTTCCAGTCCCCCTCTGAACAGGCGCGGATTATCCGGGAAATTAAGGCCGGGGGGATCGATCTGGTCATCGGTACCCACCGGTTGCTCTCCCGGGATATTCACTTTAAGGATTTGGGCCTGTTAATCATTGATGAAGAGCAGAAATTCGGCGTCGCCCACAAGGAGCGCCTGAAAGAGCTGAAAAAGAATGTTGATGCCCTGGCTTTGACCGCGACCCCGATCCCCCGGACTTTATACATGTCAATGGTGGGGATCCGGGATATCAGTATGATTGAGACGCCTCCGGAAGACCGGCATCCGGTCCGCACTTATGTAATGGAATTTAATGAAAAGGTCATTGCCGAGGCGATCCGGCGAGAGATGGCCCGCAAGGGGCAGGTCTTTTTTGTCTACAACCGGGTGGAAACCATCGACAGCATGGCCATATATTTGCAGGATCTGGTTCCGGAAGCCCGGATCGCAATTGCCCACGGGCAGATGTCCGAAGACACCCTCGAGGAGGTGATGCTGAGCTTTTACGAGGGCTCGGCCGATGTATTGGTTTGTACAACCATCATTGAAAATGGCCTTGATATCCCCAATGTCAATACGATAATTGTCTATGACGCGGACCGCTTGGGTTTGGCCCAGCTGTACCAGTTGCGCGGCCGGGTCGGCCGGAGTAACCGGGTGGCTTATGCCTATTTTACTTACCGTAAGGACAAGGTGCTGGCGGAGACAGCCGAAAAGAGGCTGGCAGCGATTAGAGACTTTACCGATCTGGGGTCGGGTTTCAAAATTGCCCTGCGGGATTTGGAGATCCGGGGAGCGGGAAACCTCCTGGGCCCCGAACAACACGGGCATATCGCCGCCGTCGGCTTTGAGCTTTACTGCCGTTTATTGGAGGAAGCGATGAAAGAACGGCAGGGCGAGAAGAAGGTGGAACCCCCGGATCCGGTGGTTGAATTGGCGGTGGACGCCTATCTCCCGGATACCTATATCCGGGACCCCGGGCAGAAAGTGGAGATCTACAAGAAGGTTGCAGCCCTCCGGAGCCCGGAAGAAGTGGACGCCCTGGAGGAAGAGATGAAGGACAGGTTTGGCCCGTTACCCGCGCCCGCGGGGAATCTTCTGGAAACGGTGCGCGTGAAGATCCTGGCAAAACGTTTGGGCATAAATGCCATCACCATGCAGAGAGGGGACGTTGTCGCCCGCCTCTTGCCCGGGATTTCGTGGAATGCGGAACGCGTCGCCGCACTCCTGGTCGGTTTCCGCGGCGAAGTCCGGTACCAACCGGGAAGGCCGCCGGTCATCCGTTGGCCGCGGGCGCAGGCGCTGGTAAAGACCGGCCGTGTGGGCCGGCTCTGGGAACTGCTAAAAGAGACCTTCAGATATCTGCTGGAAGAGGAGACCACAGAGAAACAAGAGTATATTCATCCCCGGAGGGGGTAAGCTAAAGCCAGGAAGTAGAAGGCTGTCGTGGGTTTGAATTCCGTGGTAAAGATGAATATTCCTGCTATATAAGGTATATAATATCAGTAAAACATAGAAAGGGCAATTTCAGGAAAGAGGGTTATAAGACTGACAACCAACGGCAGATACCTTGAGCAAACGGATTTAGATGAAGGAGGGAGAAAGGATGAAGGCGACCGGAATCGTCCGGCGGATTGATGATCTTGGCCGGGTCGTGATTCCCAAAGAGATACGGAGGACACTTCGGATTAGAGAAGGAGATCCGTTGGAAATCTTCGTCGACCGGGAAGGAGAGGTAATCCTCAAAAAATACTCGCCCATCGGTGAGTTGGGAGACTTCGCCAAAGAATACGCCGACTCGCTTTACGAATCCACAGGGCATATTGCCCTGATTGCCGACAGGGATATAATTGTTGCTGTGGCGGGGGGGTCCAAAAAGGAATTCCTGGAGAAACCCATCTCCAGAGCGGTGGAACAGGCAATAGAAGACCGGAAAGTTGTTCTCATGCCCAAGCCGGGAGAGCACAAGTATTGCGAAGCCTGTCCCATTCTTGAAGAAAACGGCGAATGCCAGTTTACGGCCCAGGTAATCGCCCCGATCATTGCGGAGGGCGACCCGATTGGCGCCGTCATCTTGACATCCAAAGAGCCGGGGGTAGTCATGGGGGAACTGGAAGTAAAAATTGCCGAGACCGCCGCCGGCTTCTTGGCCAAGCAGATGGAGCAGTAAAGGCCAGCTTCTTGGATAACCGGGTATTTTGAGAAGGGAACCGAAGGTTCCCTTTTTCTGTTGAGACAGGGGACGGTTCCCTGTCTCACGCGCATCACGGGACAAGGGGCGGTTCAATGAGACAAGGTGGATCCTGCTCTCATGAACTGGGGCAGAGAACCGTTCACTGTCTCGGTCTTGAGACAGGGAACCGTCCCCTGTCTTACCCTGTCCTATCGGTTAAGGAGATTGAGAAGGCTGGCGAGCATGGCCGGGTTGAGTCCTTGATTTCCCCCTTGGTTCCCGGCCAGGGTAGTGAGGAGCGGCATAATTGTGGCCAGCGAAGAAGAGAGCGAATTATCCCCGCCCAAGAGGCCGGCCATTTGCAGGAGGGAGTTGAGGTCCGGAGGCCCGCCCCGGCCAAAAACTGCCAAGAGCAGGTGGATAATCTCGCGGCCTCTGGGGCTTAATTTTGGGGCAACCTCCCGCAATAGCGCCAGATCTTCAGGGGTAAGCCCGGCAGGTGATGCTTTTGCCGTCTCTTTGCCGGCGCCGGCGGCACTGGCTTCAGTTTCCTGCCGTTCCGGGTTTTCCAGGTCGGACATGAAAGACTCCCCCTTACCGTATCTATATTTATAAAGATAGGATATGAAGAGGGCTGCCGGGGGGTGCCTGTCTGGGGGAAATTACCGCTTTTTACTGCCGGAACTGTTAAGAGGTGAAGAGGACGGGACAGCAAGTATAGCCAAGGAAAGCAAAGGGGAATAAAACAAAGCAAAAAAGAAAAGAAGAAAAAAGAGAGAAAGAAAAGAGGGGATACCGGTGGATAAAAAACTGAAGGTGGTTGGGATCCGGGTCCGGGAGCGGGCAACCCGCGCCCCTGGCCTGCAAGAGGTGATCACCAGATTTGGCACGGATGTCACCTGCCGACTGGGCTTACCCGGCCCGGAAAAGGAAGACGGCCTGATCCTCCTGGTGATGGAGGAGGAGAAAGCAGCGGCGGCGATCACCACGGAACTGGCGGCGATGGAAGGGGTAGAAGTCAAGACCCTGGAATTTGAGGGGGTTTAGGCACGGGGCGCCGGAGCCGGACGGAGCGCCCTTAACCGGCGGGCGCCAGATCTTTAAGGAGGCCGGGGAGTTCCACCAACCTGCAGGAAAAGTCGGGCGGATGGACGGGTTTTTCCCGCGGGACCAGGTAATCCGTGATCAGGCAGGTTTTCATCCCTAAAAAAGCGGCGGTCAGGTCTTCTTCCGGGTCATTCCCGATCATCAGGCAGTCGCCGGGGGAAACCTGCAAAATGTCGAGGATTTCCTGGTAGTATTGGGGGTTCGGCTTGCAAAAGTGCATATTCTCAAAGGTGGTAACAAAGGCAAAAGGCAAGTCGTGACAGTTGATCCAGGCGAGGCGCTCCCTGATGGCCATCTCCGGGAAAATGGCGTTGGTGGCTATGACCAGGGAAAAACCGGCGGCCAATGCGGACTCCAGTATTTCCCGGGCCGGCCCGGGAAGTTCCGCCTCCACATGCTTTTGGAGGGCGGGAAATTGTTCTTCGTAAAACTGCTGGAAGACCGGTTCCAGTTCGGCGCGGGGGTAACCGGTCCGGGCGGAGAAGTCACCCCAGAAAACCTCCTCGTTGGTAAGGGACGGGTCCGCATCGGTTACCATCTTCTTTGTACTACCCAGCAAATGCCGGTCAAATTCTTCCGGCGGGATCAGATGGGAGAAATTCGGCCGTAATGCCGACATATAGTGGTAAAAAAAGAAGTCGGTCTCTACCGGGAGCAGGGTCCCGTCCAAATCAAAAAAGAGGTACCGGAGCATTACGCGTCATCCTTTCCCAATAATAAGGAACGGGCGACCCTTTGCGACAGCTTTTCCGTGTCCACCCGTTGTGAAAAGATTATAGCTTTATTTATATTCGCCTTTATTATAACATCTCCTTTTTTGCGGGGGAAAAAGGGAAAGCGCTCTTTCTTAACGAATCTCCCAGAGTAGGGGGGTCACGCTTTGCCGTTCTCAGCTTTAGCCACCAGACTTTCCGCTCTGGGTTATCACTGCCGGTTTTCCGGGGACGGGTTTTTCGTTTTTCTCCGGGAAGAACCGCTTCTCCGGCGGGTCCTGGTTATCGGGGAGGGGGAAGAACCGGTGGAGCGTTGGCGTCAGCTCATCGGTGAGCAGGTCTTACCCCACCGGAAGGAAGGCTCCTCCTTTTCCGTGGGTATTCTTTTAACCGGGGAAGCCCAGGCCTTCCCCTATCTTTCCGAATTGCCCTGGGTCGAAGTGATCTGGGCCGCTACGGGTACGGGGGTGAAAATGATTAAACCCCATTACCGCTGGGGGGTGGAGGACCGCCTCTTTTCCCTGGTCTTTCCGGCGTCCCGGGCGGCAGATCCCGCCCAGGAAGAGGTTGAACTCTACCCGCCGGCTTTTTTGACTTACCTGATCCTGTTTTTTAATTTAATCTTCTTTGCTATCGGCCATTGGCTGGGCGGAACCGGGTCGCTCCAGGTTTTGCTCCGGATGGGCGCCAAGTATAACCCCAGGATCTGGATGGGAGAATACTGGCGTCTCCTGACCCCGCTTTTTCTCCATGCCGGTTATGCCCATTTCCTCTTTAACTCCTTTGCCCTCTTTCAACTGGGCCGTGCGGTGGAAAGGCTCTTTGGGAAGGTACGCTTTGTCTTCCTTTATTTCTTCTCCGGGCTGCTGGGTTCGGCCCTAAGCACGATCCTCCGGCCGGAGATCATCTCGGTGGGAGCGTCCGGGGCCCTTTTCGGGTTGCTGGGTGCTTTAATCTATTTCAGCTTGCGGAAACCGGCGACCGCCCGGCGGTTCTTCGGAAACAGCCTTTGGATGGTCCTGGGGATCAACCTGCTTTTAGGTTTTGTCATCCCGGGCATCGACTACCTGGGGCACCTGGGCGGTTTTTTGGGCGGCCTTGCCGGTGGGGCCGCCGTGGGTTTGGGGAAAAAAGACGAATTGCCCTTCCGGTGGCTCTGGCGGGTAGCAGCCCTTGGCCTCACGCTTTGCCTGTTGATTCTTGCCTTGACGCCGCCGGAAATCGACTGGTACCGGCCTCTGGAAGAAGGCAGGCTCGCCTTTGAACGGGGTGACTTGGAAGAGGCCGTTGCCGCGCTGGAGGCCAGTTATGCACGGAAACCGGATCATCCCTTGACCAAGGAATACCTGTTGAAGTCTTATTTCCTCCGGGGGAATCAGAATTACAACAAGGGGGATCTGGCGGCAGCGGAGGCCGATTACCGCCGGGGGATTGCCTTGGACGACAGCCTGCCAGGTTTCCATTACAATTTGGGCATGGTCTACTACCGGCAGCAGCGGTTCCCGGAGGCAAAAAGGGAGTTCGAAAAGGTGCTGGAGCTCAACCCAAAGAACAAGGCGGCCCGGGAAATCCTGGAGAGGCTGCCGTAACTACGAAACGCAAACCCAGAGAAAAAAGGGGAAAATACGAAAAAAACACGGAAGGATTTGCCGGTCCTTCCGTGTCTTTTTTAATCCCGTGTTTTTCCCCGGGAAACTCCCGGGATACCCTATTTCTCCTGCTCTTGCCTTTGACGCTGCTTTAAAATCCCGTACTCGATACTGTCCACCAATGCTTGCCAGCTGGCTTCAATGATGTTCTCCGAGACCCCGACCGTCCCCCAATGCTCGTTGCCGTCGGTCGTCTCAATCAACACCCGCACCTTGGCTGCGGTTCCCTTGGTCTCCTCCAGGACCCGGACTTTATAGTCAATAAGCTTAAATCCTTTTATCTCCGGGAAGAAGCGGAGGAGGGCCTTTCTGAGGGCCATGTCCAGGGCGTTCACCGGGCCTTCGCCGTCCGCGGCGGTGTGTTCCTCGACCCCGTCAACAGAAACCTTGATTGTGGCCTCGGAACGTGCCGGCCCATCCCCGTTCTTTTCGACAATAATCCGGAACCCGTTTAAGGAAAAGACCTTTCCATAGAGGGCAAAAGCCTTTTTGATCAGGAGTTCAAAGGAGCCTTCCGCTGCTTCAAATTGGTAGCCCAGGTATTCCAGTTGTTTTAAGTCTTCCGTCAGTTTCTTGATCCTGGGGTCGTCCTTCGTGACATCAGGGATCAAATCAACGGCCTTATGGAGAATGGTACTCCTCCCGGCCTGGTCGGAGAGGAGGATCCGGCGCTGGTTGCCGACAAGCTCGGGGGAGATATGCTCCAGAGTCGCCGGGTTTTTCTGCACGGCGTCGGCGTGGGTGCCGGCTTTATGGGCAAAGGCCGACCCGCCCACATAGGGTTGGCGTTCGTTATGCTGGAGGTTAGTTAATTCCGAAATGAACCGGGAAGTGCTGGTGAGCCGGGAAAGGTTGGGGCGCACCGGCGAATCATACCCCAGTTTCAAAAGGATGTTGGGAATTAGGACACTCAGGTTGGCGTTCCCGCAGCGTTCCCCGTAGCCGTTAAAGGTCCCTTGGACCTGAACGGCTCCTTCCTGAACGGCCATAACGGAGATGGCGTCCGCCACACCGGAATCATTATGGATATGAACCCCCAGCGGATGCTGGATCTCTTCCCGCACCCGGCGGAAGATCTCCAAAAACTCCATGGGGAGGACACCGCCGTTGGTATCACAAAGCACAAGCGTCTCAGCGCCGCCGCGGATCGCGGCCTTCAGGGTCGCCAGGGCATAATCGGGGTCGCTCTTATACCCGTCAAAGAAGTGTTCCGCGTCGTAAATCACTTTTTTCCCGCGGCTTCGCAAAAAAGCCAGGGAGTCTTCGATGATCTGCAGGTTTTCCTCAGGGGTAATCCGCAGGACTTCCCGGACGTGGAGATCCCATGACTTGCCAAAGATCGTGACCACCTCGGTCTGGGTCTCCAAAAGATTTTGGAGGATACGGTCTTTTTCCGGGGGGTTGTCAGCCCGCCGGGTGCTCCCGAAGGCGGTGATCTTGGCATGTTTAAAGCTGTGGTCTTTTATTTTCTTGAAAAACTCGATGTCCTTGGGGTTCGAGCCGGGCCAACCCCCTTCGATGTAGTCAATCCCCAGGGCGTCAAGTTTTTCGGCGATGCGAAGTTTGTCTTCAGGGGAGAAAAAGACCCCTTCCCCCTGTGCCCCGTCGCGGAGCGTGGTATCGTAAAAAACAATGGCAGGCACTGCAGCACCCCCTTTGGTGTATTGGACATAATTTAACCAAAAATCCACTATGGTGTCAAGAGATTATTATCTTCTGTAACCATTTTTACGGCCGTGCACCAAAAAATCGTTTCTTCATAGGCTATAAAATGCAAAAAACACAAGGCAATGTAGAAGGGGTGGGCGCCAAAATGGGGCTGAGCCTGGTTCCGGTGACAGAGTTACCGCCGGGGCGAAGGTATTTGCGCCTGGGAACCAAGGGACGGGATGTCCAGGAATTACAGAAGATCCTGGCCGGGCTGGGTTTTTTTTCCGGTAACCCCCATGGCAGCTACGACTTTTTAACCAGGGAGGCGGTGAAGGAGTTTCAACGCGCCTTTCACCTGGCGGCCGACGGGGTCGTGGGCCCGAAGACCTGGCGGATGCTGGGTGAACCAGGGATCTGGAACCGCCAGTGTCACCGGGTGCGGGCAGGGGAGACCCTTGCGGAATTGGCCGTCCGCTACGGGGTGGCCCCCGGCGCCTGGAAAGACCCGGCCGCTCGGCGGCGGAGCAAGCGGCTACTCCCCGGAGACCTATTATTATTAGAAGAGCGGGAGCTGTGGCTGGCTGAAGAAGAACTGCCGGAAGAGGGGGTTTTTTGTACCCGGGTCTTGCGAAGGGAACCGGTGACAGTTGGGCAAACGGGCGGACCTGCGTCCAGCCCACCCGGCCCGGGTTTATCCGGTCCCGGGCGTGCCCGGGCACGGAACCCATTTAATTTGCCCCTATTAAAACTGGCGTTGCCGCGGGCGGCAAACGGGGAAGAAGGGGCCGCCGGTGTCGTGGCGGACCTGCGAAGCACGGGGGAGATAGGGCCGGGGCGGCGTCTCCATGGGAGAATACGGAAGGAATTGCGGGCGCTCCGCCAAAAAAGCAGGGGGGAAATTTTCTGGTGGTTCACTGCCGGTCATATACTGGCCCAGTTGCCGAAGGATGAGGAGGCCGACGGTATTCTCCTCTCCGTCAACACAGGCCCGTGGTGCGCAGGGGGGGCCGGTTCTGCCATGGGCGGCAGCTGGCGCCGGGAGGTCAAGAACCTGCTGGCCCGCTACCCGTGTACGCGGGTGGTTCTCCACTTTGACCTGCGGGCCAGGGAACTCAGGCCCGATGGGGAGGTGCGGCTACTCCCGGCCGGGGCCGGCAGGACGTTGCGTTTATTCCGGCCCGGGCGAGGGCGGCGGTTGGATGATGGCTGGCTCCAGTTGGAAAGCGGTTCCGGTGAGAAGGAGTATAAGTTCTTCATTGCTGACCGGAATACCCTGTGGAAGATATTCTCCGGGGTGGACCGGCTGAACCTGCGGGGGGTTTTTTTCACCGGCATCCAGGGGTTGGAGAGGGTGATCATGAAGGAAGCCGCCGGGTTTTTTCTGGTTCTATCCCAAGCCCGGTCATGAAAGAAGGGACCGGCGCATAATTATGGAACAAGGACCATCCGCAACCATGACCCTTGTAGAGGGCGGGGCGCCGGGATGGAATCAGAGACAAAGGAGGGAGATTTTTGCTTGCTTGCAAATACGGGCAGTTGAAGACGGTGAAAAGCTTGGCGGAATCCCCCAGGGTTATTACGGTCGAGAGCGAGCTTCTGCTGGGCGATGAAGACCCGGAAATTGAAGAAGTCCATCTCTGCCGGGGATATCTCACTGAAATAACAGGAGAAAAGGACGCTGAGGGGCGGCTCGTCCTTGCCGGCCGGATCGAGGTGCACCTGGTTTACCGGGCCAAAGCAACGGAGACGGGGGTGGCGGAGTACGGCGTAGTTTGGCAGGGTGAAAAGAGTATCCCCTTTACCGCCGGGATCGAGCTGCCGGAGGCAATGGAGATTGGGGGTTGGCAGGCGGAAATCGCAAAATCCAGCTTAGAGCCGGGTCCGGAGAGAACAGCCAGATATAAAGGGGAAATCGCCATCCACCTCCAGGCCCGGCAGGAAAAGGAGATCCCGGTGGTAACTGAATTGGCAGTGGAAAACGGGGTGAAAACCGTTACCGAACGGGTGGTGGTGGAAGAGGTCATTACCGTGCTTGAAGGCAGCCGGGAACTCTCCAACCAGTTTTCCCTGGCCCATCCCCGGGTACCTTTGGCAAGGGTGATTGACTGCCGGGTAAGGCCGCTGGCGGTCAGGACGGAGATCACTCCCGGCCGGGTGAGAGTCGACGGCCATCTGGAGACCGTCCTCTTATATGTGGGCCGTAATGAGGACGGGGAAGAAACCGAAGTGGAGGTCGCCCGTTGGCACGAGAAAAACGGCGGGGCGGTTCCTTTTCAATTCGTCTTTGAGGAACCGCGGGCCCTTCCGGAACAGACAGCCCGGACGGAGGTGCAGGTGAAATCCGTTGCTATCCATTCACCGCATGCGGAAAGCTGCAATCTCCAGGCAGTACTCGCGGCCCGGGTGGAACTGGTGGAACCCCGCCGGACCGAGATGGTGGTCGACGTTACAGCAGGGAAAGAAGGGATTATCGATCTGGACCGGGGTGAATACCAGATTGAAGAGACCGTGGGCGAGATAGAAAAGGATTTCCGGCTGGAGAAGGTCCTTTCGCTCCCGGCCGGCGCTTTACCCCTTGGCCGTATTTTGCTGGTGGACAATTCACCGCCGCAAACCCTCGATACCCAGGTCGAGGCGGACCGGGTCTTTTTTGAGGGCGAATGTAGAGTGGCGGTCCTATATTCCGCAGAGCACGGGGAGATTGAGGAATTGGAAGACCTGTCGCCTCAGATTGCTGCCGTCAGTTGGGATGAGGAACATGCCGGTACTGTTAGATTTGCCGAATTCCTGGAAATGCCCGGGGTGGCGCCGGGGATGGCGGCCCGGGTTACCCTGGAAGACCGGGGGAGCACCGCGGAACTCGTGGACGAGCGGACAATCAAGGTGAACCTGGCGTTCAGGGCCCGGGCGGTGGTAAGCGAGGAACGCACGCTGGCGTTGGTCCGTGATTGCGCCCTGGTTCCCATACCGGAAAAGCCGCGAACCGGGATCCTTTTTTACCTGGTCCAGCCGGGAGATACCCTTTGGAGCATTGCCCGGCGGTACCAGACGACAATGGAAGCCCTTTGCCGGGCCAACAACCTGAGCGGGTCCGGCGCCGAGGTGCAGCCCGGGAGGAAACTCCTGATCCCGAAGACGCCCCTTACCGGATAACCGGATCTACCGGATGAGTGGGTGGGAAAAAACAAATGGCGTACCTATGCCCCGCTTTGCCGGGGCCGGGTACGTTTTTTTATAACCAGCTTGACAACCCCAGGCCCTTGCTATATATTATTATCTATGGAATGAAGAAGAGAAGACGGAAAAGAGGAGATGGGGCATGCCAACATATGACTATGCTTGTGCCAAGTGCGGAACTTTTGAACATTTCCAGAAAATCACTGAACCGCCCCTTTCGGCCTGCCCGCATTGTGGGGGAACCGTCAAGCGCTTGATCAGCGTAAACACCAACATAATCTTTAAAGGGCCGGGTTTCTACATCACCGACCACCGGAAACCCGAATACGATAAGAAGGCCAAAGAGGAGAAGGCAACCGCCGGCTCCTTTGCGGAGGGGCGCACAAAATCTTTTGAAAAGGTATCATGAGGCAAAAGGCCACTTTTAAGTGGCCTTTTTTTCGGTAAATCCGAGACGGAAACGGTATGGAGAAAATACCGGGCCGAACAGGAGGGACGCTGTGGACCAGCCGGTTATTCGTAAAGTAAAAAAAGAGTTGCAGCGCCTGATTCACCAGGCATGGGAGAAGGCTTTTCAGGAGGGGCTCTTACCGAAACCGGGTACACGGGACGAGATTATGCTTGAGGTGCCCAAGGAACGGGCCCACGGTAATTTTGCCTCGAATATCGCCTTTCAACTGGCGGCACGGACGCGTGCCGAAGGAGAGCGTGGCCGGGCGCCACGAGATGTGGCAGAGATTTTACGGGAACGCTTACCGGCCCACCCGTATGTGGCGGGGGTGGAAACCGCCGGGGCCGGATTCCTCAACTTCCGCCTGACCCCGTTGTGGTTGCAGGAAGTCCTTTTAAACCTGGCCGGGGCGCCTGATGATTACGGCCGGATCGACGATCTGAAGGGCGAAAAGATCCAGCTGGAGTTTATCAGTGCCAACCCGGTGGGGCCGATGAATGTGGTTAATGCCCGGGCGGGGGCTCTGGGCGACAGCCTGGCCCGCCTCTTTGCCTTTTGCGGGGCGGAAGTGGAAAAAGAATATTATGTGAATGATTACGGGATGCAGGTAACGATCCTCGGCGAGTCGCTGGAAGCCCGTTACCGGGAACTCCTGGGGGAAGAGGTGACTTTCCCCGACTACGGTTACCAGGGGGAATACCTTATTGATCTAGCCCGTGAACTCCTGGAGGAGAAGGGCCGCAGCCTAATGGAGTTGCCAAGGGAAGAAAGGATCGACTTCTGCCGGGAATGGGGCTGCCGGCGGATCCTGGAGAGCCAGCGGAAAGACTTGGAGGATTTTGGGATCATCTACGATCAGTGGTTCTCCGAACGCACCCTCCACGAGAGCGGAGCGGTTGACGCCGTTGTCCAGCGGATGGAGAAGAATAACCTTTTGTATGAGAAAGACGGGGCCCTGTGGTTCTGGGCCACCGCTTTTGGCGATGAGAAGGACCGGGTGGTGAGGACGGCCGACGGGAGAACCACCTATTTTACGGCGGACATCGCTTACCACCTGGATAAACTGGCCCGCGGGTTTACGCACCTCATTAATATCTGGGGACCGGACCACCACGGCTATATCGCCCGGATGAAAGCGGCCCTGGAGGCTTTGGGGTATGGCCGGGAAAAATTGGAGATTTTGATTGCGCAACAGATCAACCTGATCAAGGATGGTAAACCCTATAAAATGTCGAAAAGGCGGGGCGAGTTTATCACCATGCGCGACCTCCTTGAGGAAGTGGGGAATGACGCCGCGCGGTGGTACTTTTTGATGCGCAGCCCCGAAAGCCATGTGGATTTCGATCTTGACCTGGCCAAACAGGAGACTGCGGAGAACCCCGTGTTTTATGTACAATATGCCCATGCCCGGATTGCCAGCCTCTTCCGCCAGCTTGACCGGGAGTTCCGGCCGGATCCCGCGACTATCAACGCGGCGGCCTGGGAGGATGATGAACTGGAAATCTTGGAAAAGGTGGCCTTTTTCCCGGAAATCCTGGCCCTGGCTGCCGGGGAGCGGGAACCGCACCGCCTGACCGCTTACCTCTTGGAATTGGCAACCCTGTTTCACTCTTATTATAACCGGAAACGTTTCCTCACCGAAGATGAACAGCTTACACATATCCGGCTTTCCCTGGCTTTTGCCGTGGGGGCCGTGGTGCGTAACGGGTTGCGGCTGTTGGGGATTACGGCTCCGGAAAAAATGTGAGGAGGGGTTTTCCCTTGGCCGAGCAGGAGCGCCGCTTTTCATCGAATTTGTTTGTTATTATCAAAGATGCGGCGGTTGATGGCTACAACAACATCGCTTACACGCTTTTCTCCAGTATCCTTTGGGTGCTGGTCGTAG
>JAAYGG010000128.1 GCA_012727895.1 Bacillota bacterium | reverse complement strand
GCTGGTGAAGAAGACGGCGCTCCCCCAGTGGCTCGTATCCACCTGCAACCTGAAGGAGATCTCGCCCTTTTCCATCCTCCGCTTCACGGCCTCCGTGACATCCACCTCATACCAAACCCCGTTTTTATTTGTGACATCAAAACCGGCAATGAAGTCGCCTCCGGTCAAAGGCGCCGTCTCCCAGGTTGTGTGGTCCCCCGGCCACTCGAAATCTGTAATATCATACAGGCTTAACCTTCTGGTCCGTAAGTTGTCGGCATATTCGGCATAAAGCCGCAAGACCGCCTTTTCCAGCGGGGGAAGGCCGCCAAGGTCAAAGCGTAAGAAAGCAAACCTGATCATGTTGGGCTGCTCGTTATCCAACTTCACTTCCAGGCGGGGGAGTCCCCCCAGTTTATGCCCGGCGTATTCACCACCCCGGACAAAGGTATCGGCTGTAGGGTAGAGGGTTTTATGCTTCAGATTGACAATAACCGACTTGCGGAACTTCTCGATCTCCCGGTCAAGCCGGTTGATCATCTCTTGCCGTTCTTTTAGACCGGCCTCTTCCGCGCCGAGGAGTTCCCGGGCAGCGGCTATTACCTTCTCCAGGGCTTCTTTTGCCTCCGGCGGGTATTCGCCATGCCGGCGCCCGATGCGCACGTCGGCCAGGGTTGCCTCCGCCCGGGCGACCGCTGTCGCCAACTCCTGATAGCCTTCTTTATAGACCAGTGATGCCTGAAAGGCCCTGATTGTCCCGTTTACACCGTCCAAGGCCGCCAGGCGTTCCTCCAGTTCGGCCCGGTTGTTGCCTAAAACCCATCTTGCCAGCAGGATGCCGGTGGCCAACTCTTCTTTTGCTTCTTCCGTGGTCTGCCCGTGGTTGGTGCCGGTCTCCGTAACATCCTTCAGGTAACAGCCGTAATCATAGGCGGTCAAAAGTTCCAAGTACCCGTCTTTAGACGGTTCTTTTGCCTTCCCTTTGTAAAAACTCTCCGGCGGCCCCAGATAGCTATATTGGAGACCTTTGATATCCAGGATGATCCTTTCCAAAACCACTTCCGGATCGACCATCCAAAAACGTAAGGTATGATACCCCGCTTCTTTCACCTTGTGTTGGGTAACACCGATCCTGATATTATAGATAACCCCGAATTCCCAGGCCTGGCAGCCAGGCTCCGCCTCAAATTCCTCGGGGAGGGTATCGACAATCTGCGGCGGCTCGTCGTCAAAGGAGACGCCATACCGGAGGCCCCGGTCCCGGATGACATTCAGGGTTGGGGCTGTATAAGCTATAACATTTATATCTCCCGGATTTTCAATGTAGACCCGGTATTCCAGGTAAGGCGAATTTTCCGGCGGGGTTGCACTCTGGCCGGTACCGGGATGCCCGCCCGCTGTCCGCAAAACCACCATGGAAGAGAGGGTCCGCCCGTAACCGGGGACCTTCTGCCAGCCGGTATCGCCAACCGGCACATTGTTGGCATAATGCTCGGCCTCGATGGCAATATACCCGTTGCTCTCCACAAAGGTCCGGCCTTCCAGTTCATCGGGGGTTGGGGTTTCCGGGTTATCAACAACCACCTTTACCACGGCCTCGGTGCCGGTCCCGGTAATTTTCACCTCACCCTCAACCTTCTTTCCCTTGGGAGCATTCTCCCAGTCAATATCTACCCAGACCTTAATCTGGTCTTCAACAACAGCCTCGTAGGTACTTAATTTGATCCAGGGGTCGCTGGTGGCCAGGGTCACCGGGAAGGGATCGCGTTTCAGGTTGAAGACATCAATATAATGCTGCTCACGGGTGAAAACCGAAAACCCGGGCAGTTTGCCGATGAAATCATCTTTGGTCCGGACATGCAAAGACCCTTCCACCGCCACGCCCATGGCCGACCCCTCTTCCACCGCCAGCCTTTTTACCTCGGGCATGATATTTTCCTCCGGCGTCTGCCATCCGGTCTGCCCGATATGGGCGTCGGAGATGATCCCCTTCCATTTCCCCTTGGCCAGCTTGTTGTTGTAGTAGAAAGTATCGGCCGCCTCCCGGGCAAAGACATATTCCGTCAGGTCCGCGTAGAGATTGGCCTTTGTCCTTCCCTGGCGCGCGTAAAAATCGTTGAGGCCGGCATAGATATTGAGCTTAAGCACGTTCATGCTTCCCCTGGCCGGGTACAAGACCAGTTGGTAATAGGCGTCTTTTTTCGCCGCAGGCAGCGCCTGGTAGATCTCCTCGGCCCTAAAGACAACCTCTGCAAATTCCGCCAGGACCCTTTCGGCCTCCCTATAGTGAAGAAGGCTATAGGTATCGGGGGTGATAATCTCCGGTTTCCGCCGGCCGTTGAATTGCTTGTACTTCATGACAATCTCGCCGATCTCGGCGGCATATTCCGGGCCAAACTCCCTTTCCGCCCATTGCCGGACAAAATCAGCGATGTTATCCTTATGCCACTTATCGATATCATAGGCCATATCCAGGAAAAATTCGGTGGCCACTTCATGGGGTTTAAGGCAACCAACATTGACGATCCAAATCCGGTCAACCCCATGGTCATAAGCCAACCGCATCTGCTGCCAGATCTTCGGCAGCGGTACGGTGTGCACCCACCGGTATGACCTGGGCCCGCCCACATAATCAAAATGGTAATACATGCCATAACCGCCGGAACGGTCCCGCTCTTCCGGTTTTGGCAGCATCCTTATATTCCCGTAGTTGTCGTCGGCCAGAAGAATGGTAACGTCATCGGGGACCTCCATCCCGGCCTCGTAATATTGTTGCACTTCTTTATAAACGGCCCATAACTGCGGCACCCGGGTAAGATCGGGATCGATCTTTTCCGCCAGGATCTTCCGTTGTTCCTCAATAATCCTTTCCAAGACGGCGATCTTCTCTTCCAGCGTCCCGCCGGCCGGCAGCGGCTTATTCCCGTCGCCGCGCATGCCGAGGGTGACGATCTTCTCGTAATCCTTAGCCAGCTCAATCCCGTCCGCCCAGAATTCCTTAATCGCCCCGGCGTTAACGGTGAAATCCCATTCTCCCGTGCCGTATTTACCCCATTCAGCCCAGCTCCGCATCATCGGCTCGTGATGGCAGGTGCCGATGACAATCCCGTATTCTTTCGCTGTATCCAGGTTGAAGGGGTCGTCCCGGAAGAAGCTGGTCGGTTTCCACATCGCCGGCCATATATAATTCCCTTTCAACCTGAGGAGCAACTCAAAGATATCTTCATAGAAGAAGGAGTTGAAACCGCCGTACCGCCCCCGTACCCAACTGGCAAGGCTGGGCGCTTCATTATTGAGAAAAATCCCCCGGTATTTGACGGACGGTTCGCCCTGCAGGTAAAGGCCTTTCTTGACCACCAGGGTCTCCTTCCGCTCCGGGGTGACATCCGCCCACCAGTACCAGGGCGAGACCCCTATCTGCTCCGATACGTTGTATATACCGTAAATCGTGCCCCTTTGGTCACTACCGGCAATCACTAAACCGCAGCCGACCCCCGGCGCCGGCTCCACCACCACCTGAATGAGGTGGGCTTCCCATTTGCCACGGATACTTCCGGCATCAATCTTGCCCTGGGCGGCCAAGTCCTCGATGATCCGGCTCTTCCCGAGCGTTCCGATGATTACGAGATACTCTTCACTGCAGCCTTCAAGGGTATTGATGATCTCCGGGTCCTGCCCGGTTACCCGCCGGATATCTTCTTGCAGGTCGTGAGCAGCCCTTTTTACCCCCGGATAGTCGGTGGTTTCAACAAAGATTGCCGCTGCTTTCCCTGGAAAGACCAGTTTAAAATCGCCCGCCCGGTATTCTTCTGTTATAAACCGTTCTCTTGCTGTATTTGTTATCAACTCTCTTCAACCTCCCGCCGGTTACCACCGGCTCTCCCCAGTTTTCCGCCTTTCTGGGCCGGCCTTGTCTGTTTTGGTTGACAATCCGGTGATAAAAAATGAGCCTCTGCTGGCATCGGCTCTGATCGTGACAAGAAATTACCGGTTTTGCTGGTTTTCCAGGTCACCCCGTCCAGCTTACAAAACCTTGCTCAAAAAACTTTTTGTCCTTTCATTCTGCGGGTTGCCAAAAATCTGGCTGGGCGGGCCCTCTTCAACGATGATCCCGTCATCCATGAAGAGCACCCGGTCACTCACCTCCCGGGCAAAGCCCATCTCATGGGAGACCACGACCATGGTCATGCCCTCTTTGGCCAGGTCTTTCATGACGTCCAGGACCTCTTTGATCATCTCCGGGTCCAGCGCGGAGGTGGGTTCATCGAAGAGCATAGCCTTGGGGTGCATGGAAAGGGCCCGGGCAATGGCTACGCGCTGCTGTTGGCCTCCGGAGAGGTTGTCCGGGTATTCATGGGCTTTTTCCCTTAAACCGACCTTATCTAAAAGGGCATAAGCCCGTTCCTCCGCCTCTTCCTGCGAAAGCTTCCTAACCTGAACCGGGCCGATGGTGATGTTCTGCAGCGCCGTCATATGCGGAAAAAGGTTAAACCTCTGGAAAACCATGCCCATTTCCGCCCGGACTTCATTAATATTTACCTTTTCATCGGTTATCTTGACGCCCTCAATAAAAATCTCCCCTTCAGTGGGTTCCTCCAGAAGGTTGAGGCAGCGTAAAAAGGTGCTTTTCCCCGAACCGCTAGGCCCGATGATGCAGACCACCTCGCCCGGATTTATCTGGGTGGTAATGCCTTTCAAGACATGGAGGCTGTTAAAGCGTTTATGCAGGTTGACAACTTTAATCACTGGTTTTTAACCTCCGTTCCAATTCGGTCACGATTTTTGTAAAGGGCAGGGTCATCATTAGGAAAACAAGGCCCACGCCAAGCCAGGTCTCGGTCGGCCGGTAAGTCCGGGTAACGATCACCTGGGCCTTCCGGACCAGTTCCTCCATGCCGATGACGGAAACCAGCGATGAATCTTTCAACATGGCAATAAACTCATTCCCCAATGGAGGGATGACCCGCTTGACCGCCTGGGGTAAGATGATATGCCGCATGGCCTGCCAATAGGACATCCCCAATGACCGGGCCGCCTCCATCTGGCCCCGGTCGATGGATTGGATCCCGGCACGGATAATCTCCGCAACATAGGCGCCACTGTTAATACTCAAAGCGGACAAGGCGGAGAGGAAAGGATTGAGGGGTATGGGCGTCCCGTCGCCAAAGAGTGAACCCAAGACCGGCGGCAACCCGAAATGGATCATGAAGATCTGGACCAGGAGCGGGGTACCGCGGAAAAAGTTCACGTAAGCCCCAGCGATAACATTGAGCAACCGGAACGGCACAACCCTGGCCATTCCCGCGAAAGTACCGATAACAATCCCGTTAAACACCGAAATTATCGTGAGGAAAAGCGTCATTACCGCCCCAAGCAACAAAAGGGGGGCTATTTTCCAGAGATAATAGAGGGAGGTTTCGGCCAGGGAAAACCGGACCATGTTTTCACCGGGTTTAACCTCCACATACCGGCTTTCTTTCCTGTAGCGGGCCTTTGCGACCTCAACCAAATACCTTCCCGGTGAAAGGCCCCTGATTGTCAGCGGCGTCACCCCGTCATAAGGTTCGCCGTTGATAAAAACCTCCGCTCCTTCCGGATTGGAAGTAATAATCAAAACCGTATCTGTGCCGGCCGTATCTCCGGCAGTCTCCTGCGCCTGCCCGCTGCAGGCGGCAAGGAGGAAGATACCGGCCATAATCAGCGTGACTATGAATGTTCTTGAATGCTTCATTTGCTTCATTGATACACCCTTCGTCTTTTCTCTGCCGGCGAACCGGTACCCGGTGTCATCTTCCCCGGCCGCTCGCGCATCATACGTGCATACACTAAGAGATGTGGTCAAGAGCCGTGAGGCTCTTTGACCACATCTCTTCTTCACTTTTTACATGGACCTGTATTTTTCGATCAAAGCGTCGAGTTTGCCGTTCTCTCTAAGCGTGGCAAGGGCTTTGTTGATCTCCGCCAGTAACTCGTCGTTGCCCTTCTTTACCCCAATGCCGTAATTCTCCACTTCGGCGTCGGCAATTTCAATCATTCTTAAGCCTTTCATCTTTGCGATCGCTTGGTAAGCTACTAAATCGTCCATCACGGCAGCATCGGCATTTTTATTCAGCAACTCCTGGATCGCCTGGGGGTTGGTATCAAAACGTTTCATCCGGACGCCCTCAATTTGACTGGCATAGAGGTCCCCGGTTGTCCCGTTCTGAACGGCAATTGTCTTGCCGGCCAGGTCCGCCGGGCCGGTTATGGAGTAGTCGTCTTCCCTGACGACAATCGCCTGCTTAATTGTGAAGTATGGATCGGAGAAATTAATCTGTTTCATCCGTTCCTCGGTAATGGTCATCGCCGAGATCAGGCAGTCATAGTTCCCGTTCATCAGCCCGGGAATAATCCCGTCCCACTGGACATTCTGCAATTCCAGTTCTCTGCCCATCTCTTCTGCGATCATGGTGATGAGTTCAATGTCAAAACCGGCAAAATTCCCGTCCTCATCAATATACTCGAACGGTTCATAGGCTGCATCCGTCCCTACCCGCAATACCGGCCGTGCCGCTTCTTGCTGCGGTTTGTTGGTAAAGACAATGACCAGCGCCACCACAACCAGAAGCACAATAATTAAATAAAGATAACTCCTCTTCACCCGTTAGCACCTCCATACATAGTAATGGACAGGCTTATACATTCTATATTATAATACAATAAAACTCCCTACGGGTAAAGGATTTTCTCTCCAGCCCGCCATCCTCCGTGCCAGAAAGGGCAATTTCCCCTGGAATATAAGGAAAGACCGGTAACAGGTAAATCCTGGCTGCCGGTCTTTTTTGCCCTATAACAACGGGTGAAACCGCGGCAAAAAAGCTCCCATCCAGACGTTCATGGGTTTTTTTTCAGTTCCGCATAGAAACTCTTCCCCTTCTCCCAGCCGTCGCAGGAAAAAACCTCCGCCAGGGTGGCGCTCAAATCCGCAAAGCTTTCCCTGGTCCCAAGGTTCCTGCCCTTTGCAACCATCTCGCCGACAACCAGTAAAGGCACGTACTCCCGGGAATGATCGGTACTGGGGGTGGTGGGGTCGTTCCCGTGGTCTGCGGTGACAATAAGGAGATCCTCCTTCCCCAGCAGCCCGGCGAGTTCTCCGAGAGAGCGGTCGGCTTCTTCCAGGGCGCCGGCAAACCCCTGGGGATCATTGCGGTGGCCGTAGAGGGAATCAAAATCCACGCAGTTGGCAAAGACCAACGCTTCCGAATGGTCCTCCCTGGCGATCCTGAGCACTGTCTCCATGGTTTGCCGGTTGTTTCCCGTATGGTAGCTTTCGGCCAGGCCGCGCCCGGCAAAAATATCCTTGATCTTGCCTACGCCCACCGTTTTGATGCCACGCCCGGAGAGAAAGTCCAGCAGGGTTTCGCTGGGCGGCGTCACGGAAAAATCCTTCCGCCGTTCCGTCCGGCGGAAAGCCCCCGGTTTGCCGGTGAAAGGCCGGGCTATCACCCGCGCCACCATGTGCTCTCCCACCAGCATTGCCCTGGCTGTCCGGCAAATCTCATAAAGTTCCTCCGGGGGGATTATTTCTTCATGGGCGGCAATCTGAAAGACACTGTCCGCCGAGGTATAAACGATCAGGGCGCCGGTGCGCATATGTTCCGGGCCCAACTCTTCAATAATCTCCGTGCCGGAGGCCGGTTTGTTTCCCAGGACGCCACGGTTGACCGCCTCCGAAAACCTTTTGATCAGTTCGGGAGGAAACCCCTGGGGATAGACGGGAAACGGTTTTTCCATAATAATCCCCATCATCTCCCAGTGCCCGGTAGTGGTATCCTTGCCCATAGAGGCCTCGGCCATCCGGCCGAAGGCCGCCCCCGGGTGTTCTACCGGCGGGACCCCCATGATTCCGGCTATATTCCCCAGGCCCCAGCCGCCCATGACCGGGAGGTTTAACCCCCCCACCGCCCGGGCGGTATTTGCCAGGGTATTACTGCCTTCGTCGCCAAAACGGGCGGCATCCGGCATCTCGCCGACGCCGGCGCCATCCAGGACAATCAGAAAAACACGTTTTTTGGCCATTACCCCATGCTCCTCCCTGCTGAGGGGACAGGGGACGG
>JAAYGG010000127.1 GCA_012727895.1 Bacillota bacterium | reverse complement strand
CAGGCATTACTATATAATAAAGTGATAAAATAATTAATCCGCGAAACACTGGGGTATCAATATCATGCTGTGTTTTTTAAGGACCCGCCAGGCGGCGGTAAAATTTCCCCTCCACAAAATCCTGGTAGTCTCCCCCGGCCGGGGGGCGGCCATCACCATTGCCTATGAATTGCCGTTCTCAGTTTTACAAGCGGACGGGTTTACCTGGGATTTCCGGTTGGAAGGGGAGCTCAACGCAGGAGATTTAACCGGTTGTACTCTCCTGGTCCTCTACCGCTGCCGGCAGGCACGGACCATTGCCCTTCTCCGTCTGGCCCGGAAAAGGGGGATCCCTGTCCTTTACGAACTGGACGATGATCTATTGGCGCCACCCCCAGATGAAAGCTGGGGCCAGCTTTACCGGGAAGACTTCCGCCGCCAGATCATCGAAACCCTACTGGCGGAAGCGGATTTAGTCAAGGCGGGGTCGCCGGAATTGGCAAAACGGTTAAAGAAACAGGGGTTCAGAGCGGTTTACCAGCCTTACCCCGTAAAACTCCTGGCTTTGCCGGTAAAAAAAAAGGGAGGAAACCCCTCTTTTCCGTGTTGGCTATTTCGGCACCCCCCACCACCGCAAGGATATTGAAGCGATCTTCCCGGCCTTGCTCCGCATTGACGAGATCTTCCGGGAGCAGGTGCAGTTTGAGTTTATCTGCTGCTACCCTGTGGGCTGGTCAAAACTGAAAAGAGCCGTTATCCATCCATGCGTCCATGATTATTCCGGTTTTCTCAAAAAGCTCGCGGCCCTTAATTGGACCGTCGGCCTGGCGCCTTTACACCCTACTCCATTTAATGAAGCAAAAAGCGACAGTAAATTCCGGGATTACACCGCCGCCGGCATCACCGGGATCTATGCCGACCTCCCGCCCTACCGCCATACGGTTCGTCCGGGCATAAACGGTTGGCTGGCCGGCAACCACCCGGCCGAGTGGGTGGAAAGGATCAGCGAGGCCCTCATGGATAAAAAGCGGGAGGAGAAACTGGCTGCCGCCCGGGAACAGGCACGAAGGATCAATAGTCCGGAAAGAGCTGCCGCCGCCTGGCGTGGACTTTATGAAAAACTGAAAAGTAAGGTGAGTGCAAATGACATTTTGTCAATCTGATATGAACGGCAGTGTTGAGAAGAGAAGCCGGGATTCAATCACCCCCTGTAGCCGGCTGACCGTCGCCTCCGAAGGATCGCCGATTCTTTGCAGCCTCCCCTGCGTTCCCAAGTTCAACACGTCTTTGGCCCGTTTTCGTAACCAGATTACCCGTCAAGTTCTCTTGGATATAAACCGGCGGTGCCGGGCTCTGTTTGCCTTGCCCCCGGGCGCCCTCATCCAATTGGCGGAGGCTACAGAATCCTTATTAATCCGCAGGCTGATTGAACTGGAAGTCCTGGGCCTCTCCATCAACTCCCTCACCGCCGCCCTCCGGAATGTGCGGTTTGAGGTGATTGCCGTTGATTCGGTTGTCATTCAAGTCACCGGTGAACTGGTGATTACCGTGGTCTATACCGGGGTCGACTCCCTCTCTCACACCCAGGAAGTAACCGTGGCTTTCAGTGAACAAATTACCGTACCTGGCGATTTCCCGGCGAATGTCATCGTCAACGGGACCTTGACCTTGGATAATATCTCGTACATTGAGAATATCGATCCCAGTCTCCTGGTGATTGAATCGATTACTGTGGTCGCGCAGCTTACAGCCTTCGTAAGAATCCTGGTCCCATCTGATTTGGGATAAGCCCTGAGAAAAGCAGAGAAAAACTAAAGCCCGGAATCGCCTTTCCGGGCTT
>JAAYGG010000016.1 GCA_012727895.1 Bacillota bacterium | reverse complement strand
TCCTCTCCCCGCGTTTTTCTCCTTCTTTGCCCCTCCTCGCACCTTGCCTTTTAACCTAAACCACTACTATCTTAACCATTTTTTTCTCTTCTTAGTCATAATAACATTTCATTACATTATTGGATTTTTCCTGTAGTTCCCACTAGGAAAAGGGCGAGCCAGCAAGAATTATCAGTTATAGTAATCAGGTCGTCCTTTTTCCCAAAACATACACACCAGAGAATACGGCCTTTTTTCCCGCGTGTCAGTGCGCGGTACACATCCTGCCACCTTCTGCAGCCCTTGGACGACAAAGATAACTGCAGTAAGCAAAAGGAGAGTGTGCCCATGACGAAAAAACACCCAATCAATTCCTGTCTCTTTCTTTTCCTCCTCCCCGTACTACTACTGGTCCTTGTTTCCGGAGAAACCACCGCCCAAACCTACCAGGTCCGGCCCGGCGACTCGCTCTTTCTGATCGCCCGGAATTTTGGGACAAGCATTAATGCGCTAAAATCCGCCAACGGCCTGACCTCAAACCTTATCTACCCGGGACAAACCTTGACGATCCCCGGTGGAAACACCAGCACTTATACTGTTAAACCCGGCGACAGCCTCTTTCTGATCGCCCAAAGATATAATCTCTCCCTTAATGAACTGCGGCAGGCCAACAATATCTGGCATGACACGATTTGGCCCGGGCAAACCATCTATATCCCGCATTCTGCCAACCCGGGCGGGGGGAATACGGTTTACACCGTCCGTCCCAATGACACCCTTTATATCCTGGCCCGGAGATACGGCACTACCGTCCAGGAGATCAAGAGCCTCAATAACCTCTGGAGCGATACCATCTATCCCGGCCAGCAACTGGCAATCCCCTCCGGAGGAGGGAATAACCCCGGGGGTAACACCGGTAGCGGTAATTTCTCCGCGGCCGACCTTGAACTCCTGGCCCGCCTGGTCAGGGCTGAAGCCGAGGGTGAACCCTATGAAGGTCAAGTGGCGGTAGCGGCCGCCGTCCTCAACCGGGTCCGGGATCCCCGCTACCCCGGGACGATCCCCGGCGTCATTTACCAAGTGATCGACGGCAGGTTCTACCAATTCTGCCCGGTTTCCGACGGCCGGATTAACCTGCCTGCGACCGCCAGCTCCCGGCGGGCGGTTCAGGACGCCCTTAACGGCTGGGATCCCTCCGGCGGCGCCATCGGGTTTTATAACCCCTCCACCGCCTCCAATTCCTGGGTCCGCCAGCAGCAAACCACAGCCGTCATTGGCAATCACATCTTTTACAAATAACATGGATGATCAGTTCGTCCCTCGTGGCTCGTTATAATGTATGGAAAAAAGAGTGCCGGTTCAATACCGGCACTCTTTTTATCCCTTTTTAACTTATGTTTTATGCGCCTCCAACCTGTATCCCGCAGGCATCCCGTTCCGGGAGATAAAACCGGCCGCCCCGGTCCCGGGCGCCAAAATCCGGACATCCCGGTCCGGCTAAACTCCGGGCGAAACTAGAGATGGAGATATGCCTCGTCCAACACACGTTCCGGAACAGTATCAAAAAGCGGGCTGACCGAAACGCGCTTATGAATCCGCATGATCGCCTCGCCAAACAAGGGGGCTACAGAAACTATCTTGATTTTTTGCGACCCTTTAATCCACTGGTTATCAACGGAATCGGTACTGATCACCAGTTCAATCGGGCTATCCTCAATGCGGGCCACCCCTTCTTTATTCAATAAGATATGAGAGAGGCAGGCAAAAATCCGTTTTGCTCCCCTTTGTTTCAAACCCTTGGCCACTTCGATCAAAGTCCCGCCGGAGATGCTGAAATCATCGATAATAATGGCATTTTTACCTTTGACATCACCGATAATATCCAGGAACTCGACGGTTTCGTCGTGGCCCTTGCGCATTTTATCACCGATCGCCACGGAAACTCCCAGGTAAGATCCGTATTTCCGGGTATGCTTGGCGAACCCGGAATCCGGGGAAACTACCACAAAATCCCCAAGGTCCAATTTTTTGATGTACTCACAAAGGACAGGCATGGCAAGGAGATGGTCCACCGGCTTTTTAAAAAACCCTTGCACCTGAGGGCTGTGCAAATCCATTGTCACTACCCGGTCCACCCCGGCGCTCTCGATGGCGTCCGCGCAAACGCGGGCCCGGATTGAGACCCGCGGTTCGTCCTTTTTATCGGCTTTGGCGTAGGAAAAATAGGGAATAATAGCCGTGACCGAATTGGCACTGGCCCTCTTAAACGCATCTATCCAAAACAAGACTTCGACAAACTCGTCATTCGGCCGCATGGCAATGGGCTGAACCAAATAGACATCTTTATCGCGCACGGTTTCCCGGACCCGGACGAAAATATTCCCTTCCGAAAAGGTTATTACTTCTGAGACACCAAGCTCAACCCCCATATACCGGCACATCCTTTTCGCGAAAGGACCACCGGAGCTCCCGGCGAAAATTTTAATCTCGTTATTCAACAATACTCCCTTCCTCCATCATTTTCCTTGTGGTAGAAAGAACGTTTATTTTGCCTGTTTGATTACTACTTCGACCCGGCCCTGCAAATGACCTTTGAATTTTTCAGCGTCATTGACCGAACCAACCAGCCCGGGTTTTCCATAATGCATGGGGATGGCGATTTTAAGTTCAAGGTCCAAGGCTGCCGCCGCCGCTTCTTCAGCGGTCATCACGTAAGTCCCGGAAACAGGCAACAACCCGATATCCGCCTTTATCTCCTTCATCTCCGGTATCCGGTCGGTATCGCCGGCGAAATAAATCTTCTCCCCGTCAATGGTGAGAAGATAGCCCACCCAGCCCTTTTCCTTAGGGTGAAATGGCTTGTTCGTATTATAAGCCGGAACGGCCTCGATTTCCATCCCCATTATCCTTAGCTTATCCCCGGGTTTGACAAAAGTGATCCTGCCGTCCGGTTTGGGTGTGCAATCGCCGGTGAGGATAATATGGGTCTCCGGTTTTTGCACCTTTTTTATATCGTCAAGGGAAAAATGGTCAAAATGGCTATGACTGATTAAGATTATGTCGGCCTCTTCATCCCGCTTTATCCGGAACGGATCCAAGTAAACAACGATCTCGCCGCCAATCTTAAAGCTGGCATG
>JAAYGG010000126.1 GCA_012727895.1 Bacillota bacterium | reverse complement strand
ACTATTACGTGGCGGTCACAACTTAACCAGGGTGGCTCTAAAATCTCTTAATGAATTCAATGCTGTTATTTAGTGCATGTTTGCTGAATGTGAGGTTAAAAAACCTACAGTGTCTTGACACTATCGCTGAAGGGTAGTAATTTGACAATTGTTTTGCCCATTATATAATTTAATTGGGTAAAGACTGATGATTTAAGCAGGGGAGAGAGGTTCCGAGTCGTGAGTATAATCGAGGTAACAGATCTACGCAAACATTATGGCGATGTTGAGGCTGTAAAGGGGATCAGTTTTTCCGTTGCCGGGGGGGAGATCTTTGGGTTCTTGGGCCCCAACGGCGCGGGAAAAACCACCACCATTAACATGCTTACCGGCTTGGCCAGGCCGACGGCAGGGAAGATCAGCATTTGCGGGCAAGACGGGATCAAGAATATCAAAAAGGTCCAGCGGTTCATCGGGATCGTCCCTGACGAGAGCAATCTTTACGATGAATTGAGCGGCTTTGAAAACCTGGTTTTCTGCGCTTCCCTTTATGGGATGGGGAAAAAAGAACGGGAAGCAAAGGCCCGGGAA
Source organism: Bacillota bacterium (assembly GCA_012727895.1). Taxonomy (GTDB): domain Bacteria; phylum Bacillota; class UBA4882; order UBA10575; family UBA10575; genus JAAYGG01. The sequence goes on along the minus strand of JAAYGG010000126.1, from coordinate 28,399 downwards.
TTATTGGCCCGATTCGGCTTGGCGGATACAGGAGAGCGCCCTTTTAAAGCCTATTCCAAAGGGATGAAAAGGAAGCTGACCATTGCCGCGGGGATCATTCACAACCCAAAAATTCTGTTTTTGGATGAACCGACCACCGGCATTGACGTGGAAAGCGCCGGGCAAATCCGGGAACTAATCAAAGAGCTTAACCGCAAGGGGACGACTGTCTTCTTAACCACCCATTACCTTGAAGAGGCCGAGAGGCTCTGCCACCGCATTGGTTTCATTGTCAACGGTAAAGTGGTCGCCGTTGACACCGTTGATCGTTTGCTCCGCGAAACCCGGCAGGAAAATACCGTTGAATTCACCATGGACAAAGGGACGGCCGGTTTGGAAGATGCGCTGCAAAAAAGGTTCCCCGGGATAACGGTGAAGGAGATCTCCGCCCACAAAATCAGGATCGCTTCCCCTGAAGAGATTGAATTAATGCCTTTCATGCAGTTTTTCGCCGCCAACAACATCAGAATTAGGGAAGCGAAAATCGTCCGTCCCACCCTTGAGGAGGTTTTTCTCAAAATTGCCGGGATCAAAATCAACCGGTTGGAAAAAAAGGCGGAAGGGGGAGGAAAATGAGGCGGGCATTCTGGAACATCTTGCTAAAGGATATAAAAACCTACTACCTAAAGCCGCCCAATATCAGCTGGGGGATTATTTTCCCCGTCTCCTGGACGCTTATGTTCTTTATCCGTTCGGGCGGCGCTGTGGATATCAGGGGGATCCTCCCCGGGGTCATGGCTTTGTCCGTCTTGTTTGGCACCACTTCCATGCTGGCCGTAACAATGACCTTCGAAAGAAGAAAACGCTCTTTTGAAAGGCTGTTGCTGGCGCCGATCAGCCTGAACCTCTTAATGCTGGCCAAAACCACCGGCGCCATCATCTTCGGGGTTTTTAATGCCTTTCTCCCCGTCCTTTTTGCCGCTTTCCTGATTGACCTCTCCGGCATCAACTGGTTATCAGCCTTCATCAGTGTCCTTCTGATCGCTGTGACCTCCACCTTTCTCGGGTTGTTTGTCGCGGTTTCCGTAAGCGAAGTCTTTGAAGCGCAAACCTTCTCCAACTTCTTCCGCTTCCCCATGATCTTTCTCTGCGGCCTATTCATACCCCTGGAGAACCTGCCCGCCTTTTTGCGGCCCCTCTCCTATCTCCTGCCTTTGACCTACGGCGCGGATATGCTCAAGTTCTCCATCAACCAAGCCGGTTCCATCCCGGTCTGGCTCAGCCTCTTGGTGCTGGTGGCTTATGGAGCCGGGCTTTTTCTCTTCAGCACCTATAACATCCAGAGGAAATGGATCTATTAAAGAGACGCGCGAATAAAGCAGTGAAAGAACAATAAAAAAAGCCCGCCTTCAAGGCGGGCTTTTTAAGTCATCCGGCTGCCTTGTCCAAGCAATGACGCCCTACGCAGCCTCGCTCTTCACTTTTTTAAAGGGCTTAAACCGCTTCAGGCTTAACGAGTTGGTGACGACCGAGACCGAACTGAAGGCCATCGCCGCCCCGGCAATCACTGGGTTCAAGAACCCGAAGGCGGCGAAGGGAATTCCAAGCGTGTTATAGATAAAGGCCCAAAACAGGTTCTGCTTGATCTTCTTCATCGTCTGCCGGGAGAGGCGGACAGCGGCGGGAACGGCCCGTAGATCATCCCGGAGCAGAGTAATGCCGGCGGCTTCGATCGCCACGTCCGTGCCGCTCCCCAGGGCGATCCCGATCTCGGCGGCGGCCAGGGCCGGGGCGTCGTTAATCCCGTCGCCGACCATGGCCACGATTTTCCCCTCTCTCTTCAGGTGTGCGACTTTTTCCGCCTTGTCTTCCGGGAGCACCTCGGCGAAGACGTTATCAATCCCGACCTGACGGGCAACGGCCGCTGCGGTCCGCCGGTTGTCACCGGTAAGCATATGGACTTCAATCCCCATGGCCAACAATTCGCCAACAGCTTCCTTTGCCGTCTCCTTCACGGTGTCGGCCACGGCAATAATTGCGGCCGGCTGCCGGTCAACAGCCATCAACATGGCGGTCTTCCCTTCATCCTCCAGGCCGGAGAGGACCGGTTCCCAATTGCCAAAGTCGATCCCCTGCTCCTCCATGAGCTTCCGGGTGCCGAGGTAAATCTCGACCGGGCCCGTTGGTGCACCGGCGATTCCGGCCGGCGCGGAGAGGCGCGCAGTCACCCCTTGCCCGGGTAAGGCCGTAAACCCTTCCGGATCCGGGATTGAGGCAAATTCCTCCTTCGCCTTCTCGTAGATGGCCACCCCCAGCGGGTGTTCGGATTTTTTCTCCGCTACAGCGGCCACGTACAGGACCTCTTCTTTTGTAAAATCCCCGAGGGGGATAAGATCAGTCACCTCAGGAGCGCCTTTGGTGATGGTCCCGGTTTTATCCAGGATAACCGCGTTTATTTTTCCGGCGATCTCCAGATACTCACCGCTTTTGATTAAAATACCGCTTTCCGCGCCCTTGCCGGTCCCGACCATGATCGCGGTCGGAGTCGCCAACCCCAAAGCGCACGGGCAGGCAATGACCAGGACGGAAACGGCGCTAATCACCGCGGTCGATAAATCCCCGGTGAGCAAAAACCGGAGAAGAAAGGCGAAGACCGCAACCCCGAGTACCACCGGGACAAAGATCCCGGAGACCCGGTCGGCAATCTGCTGGATCGGCGCCTTGCCGCTCTGCGCTTCCTCGACCATCTTGATGATCTGGGCCAGGACCGTATCCTTCCCGACCTTTGTCGCTTTAAACTTAAAAGCGCCAAATTTATTAATCGTTGCCCCGGTCACCGGGTCCCCTGCTTTTTTCTCCACCGGCAGGCTTTCCCCGGTGAGCATCGATTCATCGATTGCCGTCTCGCCCTCGATAATCCAACCGTCAACAGGGATTCTCTCCCCGGGGCGGACGATAATGACCTCGCCCACCTTTACTTCGGCAACGGGGATGTCCATCTCTTGCCCGTCCCTGATCACCCGGGCGGTCTTCGGTTGCAGCCCCAGGAGTTTTTTAATCGCCGCCGAGGTCTTCCCTTTGGCCACCGCTTCCAGGTATTTGCCCAGCAGGACCAGGGTGATAATAACCGCGGATGCTTCAAAATACAGGTCTTTCATTACCCCCGGCGGGGTTGGGCGGAAGAAACCCGTATAAATGCTGAAGAAATAGGCGGCCGAAGTCCCCATGGCGATTAACACGTCCATATTTGGGCTTTTCGCCCGCAGGGCGTAAAAGGCGTTCCGGTAGAACCGGAAGCCGATAATAAACTGAACCGGAGTTGCCACCAGCAGTTGAAAATATTCATTATGGAGAAAACCCGGGTTGATCCCAACAAGGTGCAGGATCATCGCCAAAAGCAGGGGAAAACTCAAAAGCGCCGCGACGGTGAACTCTGCCCGCAACCGCCGCCGTTCCCTGGCCCGTATTTCTTCTTCCCGGTCGCGGTGGTCCTCCTCCGCCAGTTCAGCACGGTAACCAAGGGCATCCACCGCCTGGATTAAGGCGGAGACCTCAACCTGAGAAGGGTCGTATTCTACCGCCGCTTTCGCGGTAGCCAGGTTCACTGTGGCTTTTTTCACCCCGGCCAGTTGGTTCAGGGTCTTCTCAATCCGGGCCGCACAAGCAGCGCAGCTCATCCCCTCCAGGTTGAGCAGGGCTTTTCCCTGCTCCCCGGTGGTTGCTTCGTCGATCACCCCGTAACCCAGGTTTTTGATGGTTTCGACGAACTTCTCCCTATTAACTACCTGGTCATCATATTCCACTGTCGCCTGTTCCAGGGCAAGGTTCACCGTGGCCTGCCTGACCCCGGCCAACCCTTGCAATCCCTTTTCGACCCTGGCTGCGCAGGCGGCGCAACTCATCCCGGAGATCTTGATTATTTCCTTCCCGGCCATGTTCTCCCCTCCTTACCGGGCGCCCTTAGCAATATGGCGGCCCAGGAAAGACTCTCCTCTTTCTTCCTATTATACACCTATAATGAGAAATTTTCGGTTAAAACCGTTCAAAGAAAAGGTGTCGGCTCCTGAGGATAATTTACCCATTAAAAGTATTAGCCGCCGTTGGCGGCGGCCAATTACGTATGCGTGCAGTATATCTGCTGGGGCAAAATTGGTGTGCGCCGGTTCATATGCGTATAAGGCAGCACCTTCGCGTGTTTCATAAACTAATAGATTTCTGTTATAGCATAAAAGACTATTCGCGAAACGGCGCCGTCTAGCAAAACCGCTTCCAGTCTAACCTCAACCTGATTATTCGTGTTTAAGGAAAAGCCTAGGCCGGCCCGGTTATGGAGGGCAAAACCTCCTGACTTCTCTTCTCTCTGAATCCCGGCCAGTTCGAGAAAGACCGGCAACGAATAGGTGACTTGGAAATCCTCTGCAGCAACCGTTATCAGGGGGAATTTCCTTTCCGCCGTCAGTGAGAACATGTTCACACCCGTGATTTCATTTACCGGAAAACCATAGAGAATTCTTCCCAGATCAAAACAGGGCATCATTCTCCCTGAATATGTATTGTGCCCAACCCCTGTTGCTACCGTAAAGTTGTTTTTATTAAAGATCAGTTTTGCCTTTGCCGTGAGATATTCTTGACCGGATCCGGCCCAGCCGAAATTGGCGCCGGTTACCAGGACGGTTCGCCAGTTCTTTTCTGCATCTTCACTGATATACCTTGTATAGCCTAAAGCAAGCTCGCTGACTCCTACTTTCCCCTCATTTTCTGTTTGCAGCTTTCCCGAGGATAGTCCGATTCTGTAACCATCTTTTCCCTGTCTGATTGCGGCTTCCGCAGTAAAAAACTTCTTCCTGGTTACAAGGGTGGAATTATATCTCATAGTGCTGTCCAGCGGCCAATCACAATAACGCAGATGGAGAATTAGATCTTTGGTAAAATAGTACTCTCCCCCGCACATGCCACAAAAGCCCTTCTCATCCCAGTCGTAACCGGGTACAATATAAAGCAAGGATCTATCCATTAAATAATCGACTCTTACGCCTATTCCACTGTCATCAAGAATTATCCCGCCGAAAGAAAATGCGGCTACGCTGAGGCCAAAGCCAAAGATAAGAACCGGCAGAATAAGAAATACTGTAATCGCCTTCCTTAACATCACAAATGCCTCCTCTTTTTTTTGCACACCGGACAAGATTGTCTGGAGCCTTATCTCGAAAACAAGTACCATAACATTCGTCATCCCGGGGGTTTTTCCCTCCAATGGAAGGCTGATCCTTTTACCGAAAATCCTCAAAACACAGAAGGTTTTTTTCTATTGACTTTTAGTTCAGGATTATTATATACTATAACAAATCGGGCTGTTAAAGAAAAGTTACTTTACAGATAATTGAGCGCGCATACGTGCAGCGAAACCGGTGAGTAAGAATAGTAGGTATGGTACCTGCTACGCGCAAACGCGCACAGAGAGCTGCCGGCGGTGGAAGTGCAGCGCAAGGGCCATACTGAATGGACTTACGAGGGCAGGGAGAAAAGCGGCTGAGCCGCTGAGTAATACCTGACGGCGCCTCCCGCCGTTAACGGGAGATCATACGGTCCGCCCAATGGGCGCGCCGTATGAGGCGAGTGGGTGCAATAGCGCCATATGGGCGCTGCACCAAACCGGGTGGTACCGCAGGAGTGGAAAAAAGCTTCTGTCCCAGTAATACTGAGACGGAAGCTTTTTTATATAACAGAAAAGACGAGAAGAGAGGAGAATGATTATGGCCAAGAAAGTTCCTTACCGTATTTACCTGAGCGAAGAGGAGATGCCGAAGGTATGGTACAATATCCGCGCGGATATGAAGGAACAACCGGCTCCGCTGCTCAACCCGGCGACCCTGAAGCCGGTCACCGCGGAGGACCTGGCGCCGGTCTTCTGCGATGAACTTGTCCAGCAAGAACTGGACAGCACAACCCAGTATTTTGAAATCCCCGGTGAAATCCTGGAGTTTTACCGGATGTACCGCCCTTCGCCCCTTATCCGCGGTTACAACCTGGAAAAGGCTTTGGGTACCCCGGCGAAGATCTACTACAAGTTTGAAGGGAACAACACCTCCGGCAGTCACAAGCTGAATTCCGCAGCCGCCCAGGTGTATTATGCGAAGAAGCAAGGGTTGGCCGGCTTGACCACGGAAACCGGCGCCGGGCAATGGGGTACCGCCCTGGCGGAGGCCTGCTCCTTTTTTAAGATCCCCTTAACCGTTTATATGGTGAAATGCTCCTATGAACAAAAGCCTTTCCGGCGTTCGGTGATGCAGACCTTTGGCGCCGAGGTGATCCCGAGCCCCAGCAATACCACAAAGACCGGCCGGGCCATCTTGGAGAAAGACCCGGATACCGGCGGGAGCCTGGGCTGTGCCATCTCCGAGGCGGTGGAAAAAGCGGTTACAACAGAAGGTTACCGGTATGTCCTGGGCTCCGTTTTGAACCAGGTCCTATTGCACCAGTCCATTATCGGCCTGGAAACGAAAAAAGCCATGGAAATGATTGATGAATACCCGGACATCATTATTGGTTGCGCCGGCGGCGGTTCCAATTTGGGCGGCCTCATCGCCCCCTTTGTCCAGGACAAATTATTGGGCAAAGCCTCGCCGCGGATCGTTGCGGTCGAGCCCGCCTCCTGCCCCACTTTGACGCGGGGACGTTATGCCTACGACTTTTGTGATACCGGCAAGATCACGCCCTTGGCCAAAATGTACACCCTGGGGTCTCAGTTCGTCCCCTCGCCCAACCACGCGGGTGGCCTGCGCTACCACGGGATGGCTCCCATCCTCTCCAAACTCTACCATGACGGTTATATGGAAGCGGTAGCCGTGGAACAGACCAAAGTCTTCGAGGCGGCAGTCTTCTTTGCCAAGCACGAGACGATCCTGCCGGCTCCGGAATCCGCCCACGCCATCCGGGCGGCAATCGACGAAGCCCTGAAATGCAAGGAGAGCGGGGAGGCCAAGACCATCCTCTTCGGTTTGACCGGGACCGGCTACTTTGACATGACAGCCTATGAGGCCTATCTAAACAAAAGCATGACCGATTATATCCCCACCGATGAGGACCTGGAGAAGTCCTTTGCCCAGTTCCCGGAGTTACCCCCGGAACTTGGCTGAGGTATAATAAAAAATCCCCCGGCTTCTGCCGGGGGATTTTTTTATCTTCAGTTGGCGGCGGCGCTTGCTCCGATGGAGTCATGAGCAGTTTTCCCCAGGGCCAAACATTCATAATGCTTATAGAGGGAATGGAATTCCCCTGTATACTGTTCATGCCACGGTTTCTTTTTACCGCAGAAATGGAGGACTACCGTGTTCTTCATGATATAGTCCATATTTACCTTGCCGCTGCTCTGTATCCGGTAATAGTGGTAGAACCGGGTGTCGTAGTTGTATAAAACCTCGTCCACTTTTTTAATTTCCTTGCCGTATAAGGCATTTAGCAGATCCTGATCCGGCAGGATTAAACGGTTCCGGTTCTTCTCCAAATAGTCAAAGATCTCTTCTTCCCGGATTCTCTCCCTCTGCAGCGGTAGGTTCATCAAGAGAACCCCCGAGTTAAAATACTCCTCCATTTCGTAGGCTTTCAACCGGAGCATATTGATCCCTTTCACCAACGCCCTTTTATGATAAGAAGCCGCGTAGAGATGGCCCTCCAAATCCATCTCATAAAGGGCATCAACCGGGTTGATGATGAGGATATCCGGGTCCAGGTATAAGATCCTCTCCAGGTCTACCGGTAAAAACCTGTGGGCCAAAAGGCGGTAGTACATCTCCTGTGAATAATGCTTGACCACAGGCGCGCCGGCAAAATACTCGCTGGAAATTCTTATGGCGGAGAACTGATGCCCGCAGGCGTTGATATACTGATCCAGGTCCGCAAGCTCCTGGCCGGTAAGAGAGGAATGCATCAGATAGATGTGGAAATCCCGCCCGCGGTTATTAAAGAACAACGACCACAACATTACTTTCAGCGGGTTAATGTAGTTGCTGTTCAGTGTAACGAGAATATTCATGCCAATAACACCTCGAGGTTCATCATTACGCGATTCACCCGGTTTATTCCCGTTAATTCACTGTTTTCATGGTAGTCTGCCCTGTTTTCAACGGAGCAGGCAAAAAATGGTTTCTACTTTCCATTTTATCATACTTCCCGGTTGCGGGCAACGGCCGCGAACTCCCGCTTTTCAACCGGAGTTTGCAACCGCTTAACAGCGGGATTTCCAGGTGAATAGCTTAAATCGTGAGTTGCTTTAGTCGCGTCGCCTCATCGCTGCCCATTTTTATTTCGGCTGGGGACAACTGAGAATATAGTCGATCAAATCACTCAAGTTGGCCACGGCCATGGCAACACAGGTATCGGCGCCACCGTAGTACATCCGCAGTTTACCACTGGCCTCATCCAACACCCATCCGCAGGGGAAGACCACATCCGGCACATCCCCATATTTTTCATATTGCTCACGGGGGCCGAAGATCCATTCATCACTCCGCCGTAAAACCCGGGACGGATCCTCCAAATCCAGTAAAGCCAGGCCCAACCGGTAGATGGCGCCGGCCACAGTCTGGCGGACGCCGTGGTAGAGAATTAACCAGCCTTCCGGGGTCTCCAGCGGCGGTGTGGAAAGGCCGACTTTGCTCCCATCCCACCATGCCCCGCCCCGCGTATCGATGAGAATTTTATGGTCACCCCAGTACTTCAAGTTTTCGGAGGAAGAGATCCAGATATGCGCCCCGTGTTCAATCGGGCGGTGAATAAGCAACCATTTCCCCCCGAATCTCCGTGGGAACAAGGCCGCGTCCTTATCCTCCGGGGGCATAATCGGTCCCATCCGTTCAAAAGTGACAAAATCCCTGGTCAACGCCAGGCTTACCGTGGGTCCTGACTCTGAATATGCGGTGTAAACCACCGCGTATTTGCCAAGCTCGTCAATGTAAGTGATCCGGGGGTCCTCAATACCCCATTTTTCTTCCGGATGATTATCCGGATCCGGGCACAAGGTCGGGTGCCTGTCGATGACCCAGTTGTCGATCCCGTCTTCACTAACGGCTTTGGTCAAATGGGAAAAGCCTCTCCGGTCCTCAACCCGCGCCAGCAGCAGGGTTTTGCCTTCATATATGGTGGCTGCCGGATTGAATACGGTGTTGACCGGGTAAGGCCAGTCCCGTGCGGTGAGAATCGGATTGTAGTTATAACGGACAAAAAGCTCTTTGAAGGTGTTATCATCCGCCCTTAACTTGGTTTCAAACTCAGCCATTGTCATCTCCTTCCCAAGACTGCGTCAATTATACTGAGTAAAGCTTCGTTACCCGTTTTGTCACAGGATATAGAGCTTCGCTTCTCACTTCATCCCAGACCAACCAGGCAAGAAACCATGAAATCAAGCTTTCCGCACCTTCATTCCGATTGGGACCGTCCGGCGTAATCCCGTCCATACACCCGCCGGTATCCGGATCGATCAGGGAAACACCGGCGATATTCTTCCCTAAAAACCAGTCGTAGGAGGTTTTAGCAGCCTCCAAATAACGCCGTTCTTTTGTGAGCCGGTACGCCTTTACACAGGCCAGCACCGTCTCACCAGCCTCCACCGGCTGTTGGTCATAAACTGCGATCTCTTTCCCCCTTTCGTACCAGCCTTTACAGCCTACCGGCTGGAAAACACCCTCCCGGATCGTTGTTTCGAGAAGAAAATCAAGACTGGCAAGGCCGGTCTCAAGCCACTTTCTCTCCGGCGCCCGGCCAAAGGCCTCAAGCAAAGAGAGGGGAATCAACGCATTGCCATAGGTGAGCTTCTCTTCAAACCAGCGCCACCCCTCCCCGGTATTCTGTTGATATAAACGGACCAGATCCCCCGCGAGTTTCCGGATGAGCCGGGGATCAGCCCCTCCCCAAAGGGATAAGCCGAGGAGGGAAAAGGCTTTCCCCCGGACCGACTGCAGGCGTTCACTTCTCCCGCTTATTTCCTGCAGGAGAAAACCGGCGGTTTGCCGCAAACCGCGGGGTAATAATGATGAGGACACGACGTAACCAAGGCTCCAGATAACCCGGCCAAAGCAATCTTCCGATCCGGTAGCCTCGGGAAATTGACGGTTGTAATCCATGAAATTGCGAAAACCGTCCCCGTTTTTTGCCCCCAGGACAAAACGGAGATATATATAGGCAAGGTCCAGGTATTCAGGAAACCCGAACCGTTCCCACAGCATGGCGGCGACCAGCAATGCCCGGGCATTGTCGTCCGTTGTATAGCCATGGGCCGGATCGGGGACCGAATACTTGGCATGCTGAAAAATACCGGTATCATCGGTCATACGGAAAATATGGGAATCATCCGGTACCCTTCTCTTATATTCAACTTCTCTCGGAGCAGAGGCCGGTGAAGACCTGCCGGTACTCTTGTGCCACATTCTCCCAGGTCATCCTTTCCCCGAACTTTTTGGTTTTCTCCTCCATCGCCGCTTTTTCCGCCGGGTTCTCCAGCACGGCAAGGAGTTGCCGCGCGAGAGAGTTCCCGTCCTTAAAATCCGCCAGCAAGCCGCGGCCCTCCGCCAGCATCTCCCGGGCGTAGGCATAAGGTGTGGAGACGACCACCCGCCCGTAGGCGATGGCATAGGCGAGGGTGCCGCTGACCGCCTGTTCCCTCCCGAGGTAGGGCGTCATGTAAATATCCGAGAGCTTAAGGTAGCGGATGATCTCCTCCTGCGTCAAGTACTTGTTGACAAACCCGACGTTGTCCTGCAAATTCTTCTCCCGGACCATCTGCTCGAGGCGGGACCGGTAGGCCTCCCCATACCGCCTCTTGACCACCGGATGGGTCTGGCCCAGGATTAAATAGAGAACATCCTTGTGTTTCCTGGAAACAACCTCTATCGCCTCGATCCCGTACTCAAGGCCTTTACCCGGGCTGAGCAGACCAAATGTGCTGATGACAGTGCGTCCTTCAAACCCCATTTCCTTTTTGAGTTCTTCCCGCGAAGGGAGGTCCAGGCGGGGCACGCCATGGTGAATCAGGACGGTTTTCGACGGGTCCACGCCGTACTTTTCCTCCAGCAACCCCCGGGAATTATTAGCCATGATGACGACAACCTCGCTTTTCCGGCAGAGCTTCGCCAGTACTTTTTGCTGGGTTCTATTGGGCGAAGATAAAACCGTGTGGAGGGTCGTAACAATGGGCAGTTTCACCCGGTCGACCAGGTCCAGCAGATACGAGCCTTCTTTTCCCCCAAAAATACCGTATTCGTGCTCCACCATAAGGAGGTCTACATCCGACTCGTTCAGCCTCTTCGCGGCTTCGCGGTAACCCTTCCGGTCCTGCTGTTGCAGGTCGAAGAAGAGATCGGTCCCGTATTCATAATCAGCGTCGCTCAGCGCAATAACGGTGGGATCAAGCTCCGGTATTTTCTTCAACTCACTGATCAGGTCATAAGTGAAATTGGCAATCCCGCATTCCCGCGGAGGATAAGTGCTTAAAAAAGCCACTTTGATCCGGCGATCCAACATCCGCTTATGCTCCTTTCTTTAAACGTCAATTTTTCCTTCTCTAGACGGCGGTGTGTTCTTGTACCGTGTCCGTATAAATTCTACCGGTGACCTTTCTCCCGTACGGGACGGAACAACCGGCGGTAATTATCGAACCAGAAACCCGGCAGTTCCCTTCCAGGTCAACGTTCTCCCAGAGGATACTGTTTTCCACAATGCATTTCTCCCCGATAACACTGTTGGCGCCGATCACCACATTGGGGCCAACCACCGCCCCGGCGCCCACCCGGACATTCGCGCCCAGATAGACAGGGCCCCGGAGGACCGCGGTCTTATCAACCTTGGCTTTGCGTAAACCGGCCAGCTGTTCCCTGCGGAAATCCGCGCCCGGCATTGCGAACCTGCCGGCAAAGATATCCTGGTGGATCCCGATGTATTTCTCCGGGGTTCCCAGGTCGATCCAGTAACGGCTCCCCCGGTAAATGGCAATCCGTTTCCCTTCCTCCAGGAGCCGCGGGAAGGTTTCCCGTTCCACAGAGACCGGCCGTCCAGCCGGGATTGCTTCCAGGACATGGGGTTCGAAGATATAGATGCCGGCGTTGATGTAGTGGGAAGTTACCTCATGCGGCTTGGGCTTTTCCTTAAAGGTCCTGACAAAACCCTCGTCGTCAAATTCGATCACACCATACGCCGTGGGATCCTCAACGTAAGTAACGGCGATAGTAACATCCGCCTTTTTCTCCTTATGAAATTCCCACATTTTCCTGTAATCAATATCACTGACGATATCCGCGTTGAAAACAAGGAATGGGCTGTCAAAAAAGGGCTGGGCGTTTTTGATGGCGCCCCCGGTGCCAAGTGGGCTTTCTTCCGTGATAAAACGGAGCTTGACCCCGGGGTTAACGGAGCGGAAATAATTGGCGAAATAATCCGCCCGGTAGCACGTGCTTAAAACCACTTCCCTGACGCCGTGGGTTTTCGCCTTTTCGATGCTCCTTTTTAAGAGTGGTTCTCCCATCACCGGGACCATTGGCTTTGGAACCTTATCCGTGAGGGGCCTTAATCTTGTCCCCTTCCCTCCTGCCAAGAACAACGCCTTCATGCAATACCCCCTTTACAACAGCTTTTTTATTTCAATCGGGCTAAAACTTTTTCCATAATTTAAACCGTTTTAACCTGCGGCAATAATATTCTTATGCACCTCCCGGCATATATATAAAAAGCCGGAATTTCGCCGCTACTTTTCGTTACTTGCGAATCCCGGCCTTTTGGCGTTTTTAAATGTCATCTCTATTTATGTAAATTACCCGGCAAATACTCTGGCCTTTCCTATAACAGGGAGGTTACAAGCCTTACTCTATACAATAACACTGTACTTTACACGGCTGCTGCATTGCTCCAAGTAGCGGCATCCACAGAAAAAATGATGAAAAAAGCTTTTATAATTTCGAATGAGCCAGGGATCACTCGACAATTTAAAAGCTTTTTAAGACTTGGTTTTCAGTTTGTTAGCACTCAGCCAAGCTGGTGGCTAATAGTATTATAAACTTTTTATGTAATGTTGTCAAGAAGAGGCTCGCTACTCGTTGCTCGTTGCTTATTGGAACCATCATCCTTTTGCAATTCAATAATTTCCAAAGCCCACTTTGAATCCTTATAATCAGTCTTTTAGCCCCCTCCCCCTATTGATTGTTAAACCGGAGACTATTTTATCCTTCTTTTATTCGCAAGGATTGATAAAAATTGCTAGATTATGACTCCAGTGCGGGCAAAACCCTATTGTCTTAAAAATCTTCATCTTTCTGAAGGATTTGCCAAAGAAATTTTGAAATAATCTATGGCGTCGGAAGTAAACGAGCTATACCAGGCCGTCTTCGATCGCAAAAAACCATCACCTATCAGTCGGTAGAAAATAGGGTAAATAATAAGGAGGAAAAGATGGGTTTTATAATTAACAAGCAGGTACTAAGCAGCGGAGCCCTTTTTCTCCGGGAAAAAGAGGCCTATAGCGGGGTCCACAAAATTGCCGGCAAGGTCATGCAGGATATCCAGTTGGTTTTCGGCATTGCCCCAACGGCGACGGAGGAAATCTCTCAATGCGCCTCCCCCGTGGTGATCTACGGAACAATCGACCGGAGCCCTGTTTTGGCGGATCTCGCCAGGCAAGGATTGATTGACCTGGAGGAACTCAGAGGGAAGAATGAGGTCTATTTATTCCAAGTTATCGATGCCCCCTGGGAAGGAATAGAGAAGGCGCTGGTGATCGCGGGCAGTGATAAAAGGGGAACGATCTACGGTTTGTTCCACCTCTCGGAGGCGCTGGGGGTATCGCCCTTTGTCAACTGGTCCGCGGTAAAACCGCAACCTAAAGAAGAATTTGTCTTGCCGGACGGTCACAAATATCTCTCCAAAGAACCTTCCATCCGCTACCGGGGCTTTTTCATCAACGACGAATGGCCTGCCTTCGCCAGCTGGTGTATCAAGCATTTTGGCGGCTTTAATGCGAAAGCCTATGAACATGTTTTTGAACTCCTGCTCCGTTTGAAAGGCAATTACTTATGGCCGGCCATGTGGTCGGCGCGGTTCTACGACGACGGCCCGGGGCTGGCCAACGCCGAATTAGCCGATGAACTGGGCGTCATTATGGGAACCTCCCACCATGAGCCATGCTTGCGCCAGGGCGAGGAGTACAGGTATTTAAGAGGGAAAGACTCGATTTATGGCGATGCCTGGAATTTCCAGACCAATAAAGAAGGGATCACCCGTTTTTGGGCGGATGGCCTGAAACGGAGCGGCAAGTTTGAGAATATCATTACCGTCGGGATGCGCGGCGAGGCGGATACGGCCATTATGAAAGAGGCCACTTTGGAAGATAACATCAACCTTCTCCGCGATGTCCTACGGACGCAAAACCGGTTAATCAAAGAGTATGTCAACCCCGACCTCGCCAAAGTCCCCAGGATGCTGGCGCTCTATAAAGAGGTCGAAGCCTTTCTCTACGGGGATGAAAAGACCCCGGGCCTCTTGGGTTCGGAAGAACTGGACGGCGTCATCCTGATGTTCTGCGACGATAACTTCGGCAACCTGCGGACCCTGCCGTCGGAGGAGATGCGCGCCCATAATGGCGGTTTCGGCATGTACTATCACTTTGACTACCACGGCTGGCCCGTCTCCTATGAATGGATTAACAGCTCCTACCTGCCGAAGGTATGGGAGCAGATGTGCATGGCCTACGATTTTGGCATTCGCGAGCTTTGGATCGTCAATGTCGGCGACATCTGCACGCAGGAGTTTCCTTTGAACTTCTTCCTGGATTTGGCCTATGATTTTGAGCGGTGGGGGACCAACGCCATCAATACGACCGGGGAATATACGCGGCTTTGGGTGCGGAAGCAGTTCGGAGGCGCCTGCGACGAAGCGGATCTCGAGACAATCCAGGAGATCCTGGAAGGCTACACCAAAATTGCCCATAACCGCCGTCCGGAAGCGATGAACGCCAATATTTATCACCCGGTCAATTACCGGGAGGCCGACCGGCTCCTGGCGGGGATCGAGCGGCTGATGGCCAAAGCCGATGAACTCTACCGGAAGATGGACGAGCGGACGCTGCCGGGCTTTTTCTCCCTGGTCTATTACCCGGCCATGGGGAACCTGAACCTGCAAAAGATGTGGCTCCTGACCGGCAAGAACCATTATGCGGCAAAGCTGAACAGTATGGAAGCCAACCAATTGGCTGAAAAGATTAAGGCTTGTATGCAACGGGATCAGGAACTCATCGATGAATACCACACCATGGAGAATGGAAAATGGTACGGCATGGGCCTCTCGGAACATATCGGCTTCATCCATTGGAATGAGGATGAATGCAAGTACCCCGTCCTCATGCAGGTGATGCCGGCAAGAAAGAACCGGTTAATCGTCTCTGTCGACGGCACCACGCAACATTCGGAGGGCAGCGGCTGGCATGTGCATACCCTCTATCTGCGGGACTTCCGGCAACCGGATGTTACCGAGGCATCCTTTACCATCAGCAGTGTCAGCGATCTGGAGGCCCCCTATGAGATTACCTGCGATGCGCCGTGGTTGTCATGTTCCAGCTACAAAGGGGTATTGGATGGCAAAACCAAAGTAACTGAGAGGATCATCGTCACCATCGACCGAAGTAAGATGACAACTGAGACCGAAGCCAGGATCAAGGTGAAGATCCCCAGCGGCCTGGTGACGATTATTGTCGATGCGAAACAACCGGCGCTCAGCGGGTTGCCGGAAAGGACATTCGTCAATACCTATGGATATATCTCCATTGAAGCCGAGCACTACCACGCCAAATATGACCTGCCGGACGCCGGTTTCCAGGTGATCGAGGGCTACGGCAGAACCTTGTCGGGACTGAAGGTATTCCCGACCACCAGCTATTTCGAACCCGGCCGGGGGCCGTCCCTGGAATACCTCTTTGCTGTCGATGAACCCGGTACCTACGTAGTGGAATTGTATACGCAGCCCAGCAACCCGGTCTCCCCGGAGAACACCATCTACTACGCGATACAGGTGAATGACGGAGAGGTAAAGGTCTACAATACCATCCCCGAAGGGCAGAAAGTGGGAGATCACAGTATAAACTGGGGTACCGGAGTACTGGATAATATCAGGCGGCACGCCAGCGAGGTAACCTGCAACGCTGGCTTGAATAAATTGAGGATCTATGCGGTCAGCCCCGCCTTTGTCCTGGAAAAGCTGGTCATCTACCCGGCGGGCAAGGAACCGGCAGAGAGCTATTTGGGGCCGCCGGAGAGCTATTGCGTGGGCAAGGAATAAGGTAAGGAATAACGAACACTGTTACAGGAAAAGATAAAAAAGACCCTTGAATCCTTTTCAAGGGTCTTTTCTCTCCAATTCTGCTTTCTAACCCCAAATTAATCTACTATGAAACACCACCATATTTACTCCCTGCCGGCTACGATGCGATTGAGCTTTTCTGTCCTGATGAGCATCAGAACTAGAAAGAGGCAGAGATAAGCCGGGTATAGGGCAATTGTCACGTAATTGGCCAATAGACCGAAAATGGGTGGCATGAATGTTGTGCCCACAGCCGCGGGTTATTCGGGCTTGTGCATATATAGGAATTTCCGTAATGTTTAATATACCGTGTTTTCAACCCGGGAAAGTGTTCATCGAGGCGTTTATAGTAGTATTCCCGGTTACCCTCTCTCAGCGTCATCCCAAAACCAAAACAGAGGATCGCACGGACTTTTGCCCTGAGGATCGTTTGGGGACAGCCGTATGGATGAGTAATTAACAAAAGCAAATAAAAAACGGCGGTGCTCCCACCGCCGTCCCGGAATTATAACCTAGAGAAAACCTCTATTTCAAAGCAAACGTCACATGGGCCGTGACCCGGATCTGCTGGTGCCGGGTGGAGGTGTCGTGGATCCCGCCGGCTTCAACCCGGGTCGAGTGGGGTTCGGTGATCTGGAAGACCCCCGAACGTACCGAAACAATCTTGCCGACCTTCACATCGGTCTGTTCCACCATCTTTTCCGCCCGTTCCCGGGCGTTTTTCGTTGCTTCCCCCACCATTGCCTTTTTCAGTTCATCGATGCCGGAATAAAAATACTCGAGATGCGAATTGATCGTTCCCCCGTCCAGTAGGTCCAGCGGGTCAAAGGCGATCTTTTCCACCGTATCCACCTGGTCGGTAATGACATAAATCGTCTGTTGGAAATGGTAACCCCGGAAGATCCGCGCCCCTTCTGTATAATCGTACTCTTTGTAAACCTGGGGCGGTTTCATCGTGACAGAGCCGGGGTTGATGCCTTTTGCTGCAAGTAAGGCAAAGATCTTTTCCCGGACCATTTTTAGTCTTTCATAACCCGCGGAGAGATTATCTCCTAAAACATCCTCCTCAATATTGAGCGTCCATTTCACGGTATCCGCTTCGAAGTTTCGGGAAGCCGCCCCGACCACGGTGATGGTCTGCCCCGGACTCTGCGCCTGGTAGAAATAAGAACCAAAGATAAGCGCGGAAATGATTAATGAAACCCCGAGGATCAAGCCTGTTTTAATACTGGAATTCATTTCTCTTCCTCCTTAAATTCGGAAAAACAAACGCTATAAATTAGTGTGTTTGTTTCTAAAACTACATTAGAGGGCTTCTTTTTCCTCTATGCATTTACTGGGAAGCACCTCGCCGGCTCCTCCAGATTGGAAAAGCAAAACGGGTGGCAGATAAGGTGCAATTATAAAAGCGCTCTACAGTACTGTGCCGCAGAGCGCCGTTTATGTTTGATTCGGGTTCAATCCTTATTAAACAGGCTTTTTCTCTTGCGCAGAAGTTTCTTTCCTCTAGATTATTAATACTTAATAAATTTCGTCCCGGGGACCCCGCAAATGAAGCATCTCTCGGGCGGGGTTTTTTCAATATTTCCACAGACCGGGCAGAGGTAATAGAAGACCTCCTCCGTCTGGTCAAGGTTTTCCAAGGCATCTTGGAAAAGCTTGGCATGAATCTCCTCCGCCTGCTTCGCAAAGGTAAAGGTCCTGGCCGCAGCTTTATTCCCTGCCGCTTCGGCTTCCTGGGCAAAGGGCGGGTACATCTCCTTATACTCATAAGTCTCCCCGGCGATAGCGTCTTTAAGGTTTTCCGCTGTTGAGCGGATTTTCCCGGCCACTTCAAATTCTTTTTGGGCATGGATGGCTTCGGCATCCGCAGCCGCCCTAAATAGCTTGGCGGCGTTCATCTTCCCTTCTTCCTCCGCTTTTTTGGCGTAGGCCAGGTACTTCCTGTTCGCCTGGGACTCCCCGGCAAAGGCCGTCATCAAGTTGGCAATCGTCTTGTTTTCACTCATCTTCTTTTCCTCCTCGTATCTTTAGAGTTTTCTAATGGCTTTCTCCACAATCTTTCGGAAAACCGTCCCGGTCCATATCTGTCCGTGCCAAATCGAAACCTCTGACAAATCCACCATCCTTTTCTGCGCGAACACCACCGACAGCAGGCAAACAGCACCAAAAGCTCCACTCATACCTCCTCTGCATCGGGTGGACCGGAATCTTTGTTTTATTATTATACCGCTTTTTTGGCGAAAAATCTTCCCCCTCCCGTCGTAAACCTCCTTCCCATGAAGCAGCAAAGCCGCAGGACGGCAACCATTCAAAAAAGGCGGGATGCAACTCTTTGTTAAGAATCTGTCAAGAATAAAAACTGAGGTGATCAAAAAAACAGGACTGCCGGTGACGGCAGTCCTGTTTTCGCAGTTTAGCGGTTCAGCAATTCCAAGGCAAGCCGGTGCAGTTTTTCCCCGGTCAACCCCGTGCAGGCCACCTCCTTAACTTCCCCGTTGACCACGGAAATCACGGCTGGCAGCGCCTCGGGCATTTGACCGCAGAGTTTGTTGATTAAAAACTGGGACTTGTAGACATCCACCTTCTCAATGTCCAGCTTTTCCTTGTATTTCCCGTCCAGTTCTTCAATGACCGGGAGCAACTCGCGGCAACACTGGCTGGCCGGTTCCCAGACATAAATCAATTTGGGTTTTTCCCCGGCAAGCAACTGGTTTTGCAGGTAATCGGATCCGGTAATATAATGCTCCGCCGCGACTGCGGCAATAGCGCCGTCGCCGACGGCGGTGGCCACCTGGCGCAGGTATTTCTCCCGGACGTCACCGGCGGCATAGATCCCCTCCACATTGGTCTCCATCCGCTCGTTAGTTATAATGTAGCCTTGCTCGTTCAAAGCAATTAACCCTTCAAAAAGCCCGGTATCGGGGAGATAGCCGATGAAAAGAAATGCCCCGTCCACTTCAACCGGGATCAATTCCCCGGTTTTCGTATGCCGGAGGATTACCCGTTCCAGCCGTTCCTCTCCCTGGTACTCCTCGACCATGGTGTTCCAGATGAATTCCATTTTCGGGTTGGCGAAGGCCTGTTCCTGCGCAACTTTGTTGGCGTCAAGGATCCCTTCATCATGAATTACCGAGACTTTCACCTTGCGGGCAAACTTGGTCAGGAAAAGTCCCTCTTCAATCGCGGCGTCGCCGCTGCCGACAACCAGCACCTCTTTCCCGGTGTAATAGGCCGCATCGCAGGTGGCGCAGAAGGAAATGCCTTTGTCATACAAGAAATTCTCTTCATTTTTGGCCCCGGTTAATCTCGGTTTACCGCCGGTGGCGATGATCACGGCTTTCACCCGGTAATTGACGCGGAAGGTTTCAACCAGCTTCCACCCGTCCTCCAGGAGACGGACGCCCTTAACATCGGTGAGCTTGAATTCAACCCCAAATCTTTTGGCTTGGGCTTCAAACTTCCGCATCAACTCGATCCCTTTTTGCGGGTCCGCAAACCCCGGGTAATTCTCAATTTCATCGGTATAGGTAGCCAACCCGCCGACCAGTGACTTCTCGAAGAGGATCGTCTTCAACCGGGCGCGGCCGCAATAGATCCCTGCGGTCAACCCCGCGGCGCCGCCGCCAATAATCGCCACATCATAGTCGAGGGTTTTCTTCTCCATTGCCTTCGCCTTCCTCTCTGTAATTAACAAAGCCGATGCCTGCTTTACATAAAGAATTTAACCAACAACTTGCTGCCAATCCATGCTCCAACCATAACAAAGACGCCAAAAACCCAGCCGTGCAGGGAGAAAGAAGCCACGGCACTAAAGAAGCCGCCAATATTGCAACCCAAGGCAACCCTGGTGGCATAGCCCATGAGCAGGCCGCCAAGGACCGCGGCAATCACCTGCCGGTAGGTTTTAATCTTTCTGATTTTGAATTGGGAAGCAGCCAGGGAAGCGAAAAAGGCTCCGATAATAATCCCAAGGATCATTAAGGAGCCGGCATGGCTAAAGAAAGGCGTCTCCACTCCTTTTAAATTGGCCGGGTTGCTATAAAAAGCCCAGTTTTGCAAGGGCCCACCCAGGGCTTTATAAATCTTCGCCCCCCAGTACAACAAGACTCCAGAGATTCCCCAAGGGCTTCCCCGGACGATTAAAAGGGTAATATTGAATAACGCCAGAAGGATAGCGCCCACTGTATAGGGCCAGGCGTCTTTGACCACAGTTTTGAAATACTTGTTCTCCTCCAGTTTCATCTCGTACCCTCCCTCACTTTGTTTTTTGGATATAGATTTCCCACTCGCCGTCGCCGATCTCTTCGATCTCCACATTATGTCCTTCTTTGCGCGCCCATTCGGGAACGTTTTTTATGGCGCAGCTATGGTCGACCTCCACGATTAAGAGATCCCCCACTTTCAGATCGGCCAATTTTTTCTGGGCTTTCAACAGGGGAACCGGACAAGCCTCCCCAAAGCAATCCAGGCGGTATTCAGCCATTTCCTAGCACTCCTTTGTCATTTTTAATAATCCGAAGCAATCAGTTCCTCTGGCGGTTTCCCCACTTATCCGCGAGGATATATAATGCGCCGAGGACCAGGAATTGCAGGATGAAACTGAGGGGCCAACCGAGGGCGGATGGTAAATGTACCTGCGGGGCCCTGTCAAAAAAGACCGCCTTCCAAAAAGCGTAATCATGGGTGCCCCATAGAGTACCAATCACAAAAAAGACCAAAACAAGCCATTGCATGGTGAAGCCCTCTCCAACCCTCATGAGGGTCCCGGACGCGCATCCCCCGGCGATGACCATCCCGATGCCAAAGAGGATGGCCCCGATGGCGGTATGCAAGCCAACCGGACTGATAAAGCCCGGGGGATTACCCCCTCCACTGACGGCCGCATACTGGACCGCGCCAAAACCAAGGGAAGCAATGGCCACAGCAATGATGACCGCCTTTGCCAGTGAGGTGCTACCGGTTAGAAACGGATCACGGAAAGCCGCCGCAAAACAAAACCGCGACTTTTGGAGGACAACCCCAAAACCAATCCCGATCACCCAGGAAATGGCCAGGCCGGGCGATTTTCCCCCCAGGATAACAGCAACAATAATTATCCCCAGGAGCACGACTATTGCCGCAGGGAGTTGGTTACGCCTCTTTTTGCCTGCCCGGACCGGAACCCCTTGAGTTACCGTTGTTTTTGTTTCCACTTCTTCCTCCTCCTTATCCTTTCTTTTTATACTTTCTTCCTCTTTTCACGATCTGCCGCAAAATGTTACATCTTTATTATACCTTTTTTTACAAAAAACGGATAGTTAGATTTGCTTATGTTGAGATTAACTTGGAAACATGATTCTCAATAGTCAGGAGGAAAGAAGAAAACCCCACCGAAGTGGGGCGTAACTTTACCGGGTTTATCAAGATGGGAGGGGCGAGAGCCTTCGTTAAATATTTATCTTTTTTCTCACACCGCCTCTGAATGGTCTCCCTGGCCAACTTTGTAACGAGTTTCCAATATAACAATATTATACCATAAACATATCATCGCTCTGTGCCGATAAGGCAGAATGAGGAGAATGTTCCTTTCTTTGTCTCTATATTTAGGAGGGCTCGTTATGCCAATTAAAATTCTGATCGTTGATGACTCGGCCGTAGACAGACTGGCCATCAAAAAAGCCTTAAACGGATATCTCATCCTAACCGCAGGCGACGGCGTGGAAGCCTTGCGTATTCTTGAAGAGCATGATGGGATTGACCTGCTCATCCTTGATCTGAACATGCCGAAGATGGACGGGTTTCAGGTTCTTGAAGCCCTAAAAAAGGACGAGCGTTTCCAGAAGTTGCGCACCATCGTATTAACCGGTTATGATGAATTGAAGAACGAAATTAAAAGCTTAAAACTGGGCGCCGTAGACTATATCCGTAAACCAATTCACAAGGATTTATTGAAAGTCAGGATTGATCTGCATGCGGCTCTCATCCACGCTCAGCGAAGGCTGGAGCGGCAACTGGATGAGCAGGCTCTTGCCTTGGACATGATCTTCGATCAAGCACCAATCGGCATAGCAATCTCCTATAACCATGATCCGGAACAGACTCCCCAGACTGTTATAAGAATAAACTCTATGTTTGAGCAGATCATAGGCCGGACAAAAGAAGAGCTGAACCGTTTGGGTTGGCCCCAAGTAACGCACCCGGATGATTTGGAAGAAGACATGAAAAATTTCAAACAACTCCTATCCGGGAAAATCAAGATGTACTCAATGGATAAGCGGTATATTAGACCGGACGGTTCCATCGTCTGGGTACATATGATTGTCGCTCCACTTAAATTAGCAAATGACCAGCAATCCTACCATATCTGTTTGGTCCAGGATATCACCGGGCGGAAAACGATGGAAGAAGCATTACATGAGAGTGAGCGGAGTAAGTCTGTTTTCCTTTCTCACCTCCCGGGCCTTGCCTACCGGTGCAATTACGATCGCGACTGGACAATGCAGTATGTATCCGAAGGCTGCTTCAGCCTCACGGGCTATCCCCCGGAAAGCCTCCTATATAACAGGGATTTGTCCTATAATGAAATCATCGCCCCCGAATACCGCGAAACCTTATGGGATGAATGGAAGCGAATTCTCGCCAAAAGAGAGCCGTTTAAATATGAGTACGAGATTATAACCGCCACCGGCGAGCGAAAATGGGTTCTCGAACTGGGCCAGGGGATCTACAACGAGCAAGGTGAGGTTGAAGCCCTGGAAGGAATCGTTCTTGACATATCGGACCGTAAAGCAATTGAAGATACCCTTAAATACAATAATGAGCATGACAGATGGACGGGGCTGTATAACCGCAACTATCTGGTATCATTACTTGAGAAAGACATCCGCCTAAAGAAGGAGTCAAAGAAAGCGCTCATCGGCATTAACTTGAGTATGATTCAGTTATTAACAGTCAATTATGGGTTCCAGTATACTCAGAATCTGATAAAAAAAGTGGCTGAAGCCCTCAGTGAACACTGCACCGATAAGCGGATTTTGTTCCGGCCCCATGAGAACCGTTTTGTCTTCTACCTGCTGGACTATAAAGACAAAAACGAGCTTGTTGATTTTAGCAATACCATCATAGAAACTTTAGAATCGGTATTTGTCACGGACAGGATCGGCGGCGGTATTGGGATTCTCGAAATTGAGCCGGGCCAAGATGAAGCGGATATTGAGTTGCTGCTGAGAAGACTCTTGATTGCCTCAGAAAGGTCGATCAGCCCGTTTGGAAAGGACTTTGAGATCTGTTTTTACGATGAAGAACTGGAAGCCCTG
This sequence comes from Bacillota bacterium, assembly GCA_012727895.1. GTDB lineage: Bacteria > Bacillota > UBA4882 > UBA10575 > UBA10575 > JAAYGG01. The sequence goes on along the minus strand of JAAYGG010000126.1, from coordinate 4,793 downwards.
GTTAATCGCGAAAGAGATATTGTGAAAGCCCTCAACATTATAGCAGTGGACGATTATGTCAATGATCAGCTGTTTTTGCAGTACCAGCCGATTATGGATTTAAAAACCGGCTCAATCTGCGCTTTTGAGGCACTGGCCCGGTTAAACACAAAAAGGCTTGGGCGTGTACCCCCTTGTGAGTTCATCCCGCTCGCCGAGAAAACAAAGCTCATTCTCCCGATTGGCGAAAAAGTGATGGCCAAAGCATTTTCTTTCTTAAACAAGCTCAAGGAACACGGATTTGATGAAATCGGCGTTTCAATCAACATCTCCGCCATCCAGCTATTAAACCCCGATTTCCCAAGCAGGCTCCTGGAACTAATCAGTACGATGCAGGTTAACCCGAAAAAAGTCGGGATCGAGATCACAGAATCGGTCTTTGCTTCCGATTTTGAATATATCAATAATATCATTGGCAAGCTGAAGGATAAGGGGCTCCGCATAGCTATAGATGACTTTGGAACCGGCTATTCTTCACTGGCCAGAGAAAGAGAGCTAAAAGTTAACTGCGTAAAAATTGACAAGTATTTTATCGATAAACTCTTGTTCACGGACCCGAAGAAGACAATAACCAGCGATATCATTTCGATCACGCACAAACTGGGCCACTGTGCAATCGCCGAAGGCGTGGAGGAAGAAGTCCAGCTGGAATATTTAAAAGAGCACGGCTGCGACCGGGTCCAGGGGTATCTCATCAGCAAGCCGCTGGATGAAGAAGAGGCGATTAAGTTTTTGCAAAGGATGACAACACCATAAACAGAAACAAAACGTTGTACGTTGGGCGCCGGACGGTGCAGAAAAACTGCACGTTTTTACCGCGGGGTGACTGATTTTTGATCAAGTACATTATCTTCGATGCTATGGGCGTTGTGTTTACCGTGGGCGACGACACCAATGACCTACTGGTCCCGTATATTTTCTATAAGTTGAGCCATTGCCGAATCCGTACCGTCCCTTCGTGTTCTATCCGCCGCATTCATCATGATGCCGGTGTTCATGGCAAACAGAACCGGTAGATTTAAGAGAGCCCTGTAGATACGCTTCAACCGCTGCTTCAGCCTGGCCACTGGCCCCGGCAATCACCTCGATGCCTTTTTCATTGAAGATATCAATAGCCCCGGCGCCGATCCCTCCGGAGATAACCGCATTTACACCCATGTCGCTCAGGAAATTCGGCAAAAACCCAGGCCTGTGCCCGGGATTGGCAATAGTTTCCTCTTTGACGATTTGCTTATTCTCCACATCAAAAATGATAAACGCTTCGCAGTGCCCAAAGTGCCGGGACACCATTCCGTTGTCGCTGGCTACGGCAATTCTCATCATTTTTGTTTTCTCCCCTTCTTCTTATATTTTCCCACCGGCGAAACCCGGTTGCCCGTGAAGACTTATCTTAAATCCCTATTTCCCTTCCTGTTGCCAGGTAATCGATGGCGTCGCCCATGATCGATTTCAGCCTCTCATAGGCTTCCATACCCGTACAATGGCAGGTATAATATTTTGCCCCTGTATTCATCAGGTATTTCCCAATCCTCTCGATTGTGGCAAAATCCTCATTTGGGCCGGAGCGGCTGGAAAGATGGAAGCCGCCGATCACATAACCGGGCATCCGCCCTGTAAGCGAGTGGAAGTGCTCAACTATATTTATAATGCCATTATGGGCGCATCCTGTGACCAGGAGAGTCTTCCCGTCTTCCTTGAGCACAAAGTTTTGTTCATGGGCAAAGTCATCCTCCACCAATTGCCCGTTATGCTCAACCAGCAAACCCGCATTGGCTCTTGGCCGCGGTTCTTTCCGGCTAACCTTCGAAAAAAGCCAAACCCCTTCAGCGATAGAATATTCATCGCCGGTAAAGACAAGCCGGCTGTTCCCCTTTAAGTCCTGGTCCAACCCGATATACTCCAGGTTACCGGCAGCCCGCCGTGCGTAGTACTTGCCAAAGGCCTGTTGGTGGAGGTACACTCTGGCTTTACGGTTTTTCTCCAAGAATGCCTTTAGTCCCCCGCCGTGGTCGTAATGGCCGTGGGAAATCACGAGAAAATCAACGCCGGCAATATCCACACCCAACTTTTCTGCATTTTGCAGAAACAACCCGCTGGCGCCCAGGTCAAACAGGATTTTCTCTTTCTTTGTTTCCATATACAAACTGAGGCCATGCTCGCTCCCATACTCTTCCGCCATGGCTGTGTTTTCCACCAAAGCCTTGATAATCATAGTCCTATCCGGCCCCTCCCGCAAAGAGCAGTTCCATTGTCCTTTCGTAGACCTCCTTCACCGCCCGCCCGGAAGCGCAGTCTAGGTCAACAATGGTTTGCCCGTTATTAACCGCTTTCACGGCATCGGTGTCAAAGGGTATTTTGCCAATAAAGGGCAGCCTGCGGTCTTGACAAAACCTCTCAATTTCTTCCGCCTTTTCCATGTTGGTGTCAAACTTATTAATACAGACCGCTGTCTTGATCCCGGATTTTGCCGCCGTATCTATAATCCGTTGCAGATCGCTGATCCCGGATACGGAAGGTTCGGCAACGACCAAAACCATATCCACGCCGCTGAGGGAGGCAATAACCGGGCAGCCGATGCCGGGGGAACCGTCAATGATGGCCAGTTGGACGCCGGCTGCCGCTTCCTTCATCTGTTTTTTCACCTCAGTGACCAGCTTTCCCGATGTGCCGCTACCCATTTTGAGTTGGGCGGTTGAGAACACCTTTTCCCCGCCGGTATAGAGCATCAACTCCCCGGCCACTGCCGGTACCATGGTCACCGCTCCCGCCGGGCACACAAACTCGCAGACCCCGCAACCTTCACAGGCAAAAGGGTCCGCTTGGTATTCCCCTTCCACCAGGATCGCTTCAAAGCGGCAGTTTTGCCGGCACAGGTCACAAGCAGTACACTTTTCCGGATCGATCTCCGCTTTTGGCAAGCCGTAATAATCTTTCTTTTCCGGTTCAGTGTTCCACCCGGTTATGAGGTGCAGGTTAGGGGCGTCCACATCACAATCGGCATATGCCCGGGCTTCGGCAAGCTTAATAAAGGCGCTGGCGATGGTGGTTTTCCCGGTGCCCCCTTTGCCACTAAGAATCAGCAACTGTTTCATGCCGCACCTCCCCTCGTACTGCTTCCAAGATATCTACGAACAGCGCCGCATATTTTTCGCTCTCCGCGGCGGCAATACGGGCATTCGAATTCAACCTGCCAAGTTCCTGATCAAAGGGGATTCTCCCCAAAATCTTAATCTTCCTTTCCAAACAGAACTTCTCCGCCGGGTTTTCCCCGGCCAAACACTTGTTAAGCACCACCCCGAAGGGCTTTTTTAACAACCTGACCAGTTCGTAAACCATATTAAGGTTATGCACGCCAAAGATGGTGGGCTCGGCCACCAATATGCAGTAATCCGCATCTTTTATACTTTCCATCACTATACAAGCGCTGCCGGGAGGAGAGTCAAGAAAAATCTCTTTGCTTGCTTCCGGGTTTTCTTCAGCAAGCAACTTTTTTATAACCGGAACGCCCGAAGGCTCACCGGGGTTTAACATCCCCGTCAATACCCTCACAGGGCCGGCGGTCCCTTTTTGCACTATCCCAATGGCCCTCTCCTTTTCGGTCAGGGCCTTTTCCGGGCAGGTCATGATGCAGCCGCCGCAGGAGTGGCAGATCTCTTCAAAGACAATCAGTTCTTTGGCATAGGCGAGGGCGTTAAAATTACAGAATTCCACGCACTTGCGGCAGCCGTTGCAGCGTTCATTCTCCACCTGCGGGACTCTGACCGTCACTATTTCCTCCTGGACACCTTCAGGTTTAAAGAAGAGATGCCCGTTGGGTTCTTCAACATCGCAATCGATATATGTGGCGTTCTTCGCCACTGCGGCCAGGTTCACTGCGAGCAGTGTTTTCCCGGTCCCCCCTTTGCCGCTTAGCACAGCTATGCGCATATTACCGGCCCCCACGCCCGTGGAACCCGGCATGAAATTCTTTAAGCAAGGGAAGTTCCCCGGCGATAAAGGCTTCGATATTATCCTTGACCGCAGGCGAGGTGGTTTTATAGATTTCGATCTCCGCAGCCTGGAGGACCGCAGCGGCATTCCCCCCGCACCTGGGGGTCAATAAAGCACCCACGTTATTATCGATGATTGTTTGGGCTGCTTTAATCCCCGCACCGCCTGCACTTGCCACAGCGCTGTTATCCAGAAATGTGCTTTCTTTTGTTTCCGTGTCATAGATAAGAAAATAGGGAGTACGTCCAAAGGATGAGCAGACGTTCGCCGCCGAGGTTTTCTCCTCCACTGGAATTGCTATTCTCATAAAAAATCCCCCGTTCTTTTGTTTGATAGTTATTGGCATATGCTCTATTCTTATTATACCCTTATTGGCATATGTTCACAACTATTTTCTATAAAAAAAACGCCACCCTAGGAAATTCCTTGGGTGGCGATGGCGCTGAAGTCTAGGAAACATTTATAACACTCTTCTTCCGGTCACCTACAAACCCCTGATGACCTCTTCATCCAGTATTTTTTTCCGTTTCTCCCAATCCGGCATTAGTCCCCTTCAGCCTCTTTAACTCCCCGAGCACCGCGTGATATTCTTCATCAAGGGCCTCAAGATCGTCTTTTGGCGAAGCCAGCGCCAGGCGTCCCACGATCTCCGCCAACCGGTTTTCCAGGAGGCTGATTTGGGCCTGTATTTCTTCCTCTCCTTTTTGCCCGGCCGCTGCATCCTTTTGGGCCAGGAATTCCTCATACGTCCCATGGAAGGTTTT
>JAAYGG010000125.1 GCA_012727895.1 Bacillota bacterium | reverse complement strand
CGGCCGGCTTCTGTTCACTCATGGCGCCCTGCCCCTTTGACGGGTAAGGCCGGGAGTAAAGCGGCGGCGCTCTCCTTCACCCCGTAATGGCCTTCCCCGGCCCCCGCCAGGGTAAAAACCAGCGCCATCCGGCCGGGAAAGGTATCAATATTATCGATGCTTGTCAACCCGAGACTTTTGTACCTGGGAATCCAGGATTTCCCCACGGCCAGTGGTTCGGCGCCGACTACGGTCAGCCCGGCAGCCCGGGCCGCGGCGGCCAGTTCCAAACCGGCCAAGCCGGCGCCGGAGCCCTCGCCGCCCAGGACGACTACGGCGTCAACCGGCCCCGGTGGGGAAAGTTGCCGCCGGGCCATGGCCAATTCCTGCAGGAGCGGGAGGAGGGCAGGGGTTTTTTCCCCTCCCAGTTCTGCGGCGAGTTCCGCCCAGAACTCACCGGCCCAGGCCGCCCCCGGTTCCAGCCCCACAAGAGCCGCCAATTCCTCGCCACCGGAGCGGTCGTTAAAGGAGATAGTTGCCGCGACCACGGCCCCGGCCTCCTGGAGAAAATCGCCCAACTCTTCCACCACCCCCTCCGGGGCCTCACCGTTTTGGATAAACACCACTTTGCAGCCGTTTAAGAGGTCGCCGGCCAACAGGGGGAAGATCTCCCGGTGGAAGCGCTCCATGACCGCAAGTTCCTTCTCTTTCTCCGCAACCATCTCCTCCAGCGCCCGGCGTTCACTGCGCAATTGGGCAAACTCCTTTTCCAGGCGGGTAATGACCTTTTCCTGCTCCCGGAGGAGGGTGTCGGCGCCCGGCAAGGCGCTGCCAATGGCGATCCCCAGGCCCAGGGCGAGAAAGACGGCGGCCAGGGAAAAAATATGATAACGCAGGTCTATAATCATCAGGCTTTGCCCCTTTTGACAATCCTAAAAATCTTTTACCCCGAAAACACTTTTTCAATCCTAAAACGTTTTTTACAGGCCAAAAAAGACCCGGATCCGGAGCCACAAAAGGCGCAACCAGCCGCTGCCCGTCCCCGGGTAGGCCAGAGAAAAAAAGGCCAGCAAAGGGATGACAGCGGCCAGGCAGATCAACCAAATTTGCCAGGCTTTAATGGCGTTCCGGTACAGGAGGCTTACACCCCTGGCATCCACCAGGACGGAACCCACCTTCAGCCTGACCAAAAAGGTACTGGCCATCCCTTTCCGGCCTTTCTCCAGAAAATCGATCATATTGGTATGGGTGCCCACCGCCACAATGAGGCTGGCCTCTTTTTCGTAAGCCAAGAGCAGGGCAATATCCTCGCTGGTCCCGGGGGCGGCAAAAACCGCGCCTTCCTTTCCCAGCCGCTGCAGGCGCTCCATCCCCGGCGCCCGCCCGTCCGGGTAGGCGTGAACCACCAGTTCGGCCCCGCAAAGCAGGGCCTCGTCGCTTACACTGTCCATATCCCCGATAATCAGATCCGGGAGAAACCCCGCTTCCAGCAGGGCATCGGCCCCGCCGTCCACGCCGACCAGGACCGGCCGGACTTCCCGCAGGTAGGAGCCGATGGCCTGCAGGTCTTCCCGGTAATTCTCGCCCCTGACCACCACCAAAACCTGTTTCTTCCGGAAGTCGGTTTTGGTCTCCGGCAGGGGAAGGGCGCCCAGGATGATATCCTTTTCCTTCAGGGCGTACTCCAGGGTGTTCCGGACGAAATTTTCCAGCTCCGAACCGAGGTTCAGCCGGGCCTTTTCCACCAGCTCCTCCACCAGGGCATTGGTAAGGAGCCGCCCTTCCCCCAAAAGGCGCCCGGCAAAAAAAATCCGGCCGTCTTTAACCACAACCTCGCCGCCGTCGGGGATAGCGGCAAAGGCCTCCTCCCCCACCCGGTCAAGAACGGGGATGCCCGCGGCCAGCAAGAGACCGGGGCCGGGGTTGGGATAACGGCCAGAAATTGAATCCCCGGCGTTGATGACCAACCGCGGCCTGGCTTTAACCAGCATCTCCGCGGCGATCCGGTCGATGTCCGGATGGTCAATGACAGCAATCTCGCCGGGTTTTATCCTCTGCACGAGTTTTTTCGTTTTCCTATCTTTCCTGGCGACAGAGCGGATTTCGTTTTCCACTCCGGCTTCACCTGTTCCAGTAAGTATTCCGTACCCTGCCGCTACCTGCAAAACAACGTAAACCCTGGGAATCGAAGGGGCATGCTGTGGAGCAAATTCCGGGTCTATTCCCGCTTTTGGGGTTCAGTCAAAACGCCGGTGCGGGTGAATGCCATATAGATTACTGCTATGTACTAGTGCTTGAAACTCATTTTCCTCTCCAACTGGATTTTATCGGCAATCTGGGCGATAAAACAGATATTCGTCGGTTTTCCTTTTCGCTCGTCAACCGTATAGCCCATCAAATCGTGGAGATCTTCCACTTTCGCCCGGCTCCAGGCGGTTTCGATGGCAAACCGCATCGCCCTTTCCACACGCTGGCGGGTGGAATTGAACTCCTTGGCGATCTTGGGATAGAGTCTCCTTGTGGCCTCATTGATCAATGTCGGGTCTTTGATGCAAAGGAGAATGGCCGTCCGTAGATAGGCATACCCTTTATAATGCGGTGGTATTTGCAGCCTCTGCAGTATGCCGGAGACCTGTTTCTCCAATTCCACCTCATCCCGGATATACCCGGGGGGGTTCTCCTCACCCCGACCGCAGATTTCTTTGATCCGTTGGGCCAATATTTCCAGGGCAAAAGGTTTGACGATGAAGTAGTCCGCACCCAAGGCGATGGCTCTTTTTGTCATTTCTTCGTTGCAAAAGGCGGAAAAAACAATGATCCGCGGCCTTTTCGGTAGTTCTCTCGTTTTTTCCAACACGGCAAAGCCGTCCAGCTTCGGCAGGATGATATCGAGAAGCAAAGCGTCCAAATCGACGTTGCGTACCATCTCCAGTGCGGTTGGTCCGTCATGGGCCACGGCCGCGACTTTCATTTCACTCATCGACTCAAAAAACTCCTGCAGAACACGGCAAAAACCTACATTGTCGTCGGCCAAGCCGATTCTGAGCCTACCTCCGCCTGACAAAATAACGCCTCCGTTCTGAGTCTTGACCATTTACCATTAAAAAATTCGCGAAACAAGCTAAAAAATCCTCTTTCTGCAGTTTACGATGCCTTTTTCTCCCCGGCCCAAACCGTCTCTTCCATTTGCAGCATCCATTCGGCGAAGACGCCATACCCGCGGGTCGGGTCGTTCACAAAAACGTGGGTCACCGCACCTACCATCTTCCCATTTTGAATAATCGGGCTCCCGCTCATCCCTTGGACGATCCCGCCGGCTTCGGCGAGGAGGACCGGGTCGGTCACCCGGATGACCAGCCCTTTATCCCTAAGGGTTTTCTGCCGGTAAACCCGTTGGATCTCTATGGCGAACCGCCGGATCTCCCTGCCGGAAATAACGGTCATAATCTCCGCCGGCCCAGTGGTCACTTCAAAGGTGGTCGCCACCGGGATTGCCAATGGGTAATAGGGGTTCTTCAACTCGCGCTTCAAGATGCCGAAGATCCCCAACTCCGTATTGGCCCGGATATCCCCGATCACGTCTTCCCGGCCGCTGAAGATCCCGATCTTTTCCCCCGGCTCTCCCCGGTTCCCCTGGTTGATCCCGGTAATCCGGGCGGCGACAATCTTCCCCTGTCCCAAAGGGAGCGGGCGGTTGCCAAACCCGAGGACCCGGTGGCCGAGCCCGCCAAACCTGCCGGTTTCCGGCCGGAAGTAAGTCAATGTTCCGACCCCCGCCGCCGGGTCTTCCACATAAAGGCCGAGGAGGTAAAGGGGTTTCTCACCTTCGGCGCCCTCCTGCCTCTTCACCGGCGAAACCGGGATCTTTCTCCTGGCGCCGCCCCGGATAATCGTCAGGGTGAGGGGTTTACCCTGTGCCGCCAAGTTTTGGAGGAGAAAATCCACTTCGTCGATGCGGCGCAGGGGGTGATCATTAATCGCCACAATCAGGTCGCCGATCCTTATCCCCGCCTCCCGGGCCGGCCAGCACTCCCTTCCTTCTTCATCCCGGACGGGAAAATGCCCGACAACCACCACCCCTTCCTCGGCGGACAAAACTCCGATCGCGTGCCCTCCCGGCACCACCCGGGGCATTCTTACGAACTCCAGGTTGACCCGGCGGATCGTGACCCCCATAAACCGCAGGTCCAGAAAGGAAACGCCTTCTTTTTCCGCGCGGACAGTGACAGCGCTGCAGTAACCGCTGCTCCCTTTCTCCAGGACCTCGGCCCCGTTAAACCCGATGATCCCGTCGGGCCTCTTTGCCGGCAAGTAAAAGCGAAAAGGCTGCCTGAGAGCGAGGTGGAACTCCTCTCCCGGGGCCAGGCGCAAGTCGGTGGGGAGCCGGTTAACCTCAAGAAACTGTGGGAGAAGATAGCAACAGGCGCCGGAAAGTAAGAGCAGGCACAGGAAGGGAATGACCTTCCTTAATTTCTTCTTCTGTTTCCAGCGGGGGGGCATCGTTCATTCCTCCAGTGTAGGCAAGTCTGCTGCGTTTTATTGATAAATTCCCCGCTCAAACCGGCGTTTATACCATCTAAATATCAACCGGCCTGGAAGAAGAATTCTTGCGCCTCATTTACCCGCTAGGGAAGGATATTCATCAGCCTCCCCTTCACATAAATCACCTTCCGCGGCGGCTGGCCGCCGAGCAGCCCTTTAATAACCTCCCGCTCAAGGGCGATCTCTTTGACCTCGTCTTCATCGGCGTCTGCCGGGATCATTACCCTGTCTTTAATCTTCCCGTTCACCTGGATCACGATCTCCACCGTCTCCTCGGCCGCCAATTCCTCATCCCAAACCGGCCAGGCCTGGTTATGCACGGAATACTCCCGTCCCAGGCGGGCCCAGAGTTCTTCAGCCAAGTGCGGGCAGGCCGGGGCGAGGAGGAGGACAAAAGTCTCCGCCGCTTCCGCCCAGGCCGGGGTCGCGTAAAGATCCTTTTTCACCTTGCCCATCAGGTTCGAAAGCTCCATCAAGGCGGCGATATAGGTGTTAAAGGAGAAATCGGTCAGATCCTCCGTGGCTTTTTTGATGGTCTGGTGGACCTTCCGGCGCAGGGCCTTAATGGTTTCAGCCGCAGGTTCCTTCGCCTCCCCGCCGCCGGAAACCGGCGCCAGGATCAGGTCCCAGACCCGGTGCAGGAAGCGGTAAACCCCTTCAATTCCCTTGCTGTCCCAGGGGCCGCCGAGTTCCCAGCGCCAACCGAACATCAGGTAGGCCCGGACCGTATCGGCCCCGTAACGCTCGACCAGTTCATCCGGGGCGATGACATTCCCCCGGGACTTGCTCATCTTCTCGCTGTCCTCGCCCAGGATTATCCCCTGGTTGCGCAGGGAAAGCATTGGTTCGTCAAAGTCCACCAACCCCAGGTCCCGCATGACTTTGGTGAAGAACCGGGTGTAGATCAGGTGCATGCAGGCGTGTTCCACACCGCCGGTATACTGGTCCACCGGCAGCCAGTAGGCGGCCTCTTCCGGATCAAACGGGAGCGGCCCCTCATGATACGGGCTGAGGTACGCATACTGGTACCAGGAGGAACAGAGGAAGGTGTCCATGGTGTCCGTCTCCCGCTCCGCCGGCCCGTGACATTTGGGGCAGGTGGTATGCAAGAAATCCTTATGGTGTTTTAAAGGCGACTCGCCTGTTGGCAAGAACTCGGCGTCTTCCGGTAAAAGGACCGGCAGGTCTTCATAGGGAACCGGCACGACCCCGCAGGACGGGCAGTAAATAATCGGGATCGGGGCCCCCCAATAACGCTGGCGGCTGATTAGCCAGTCCCGCAACCGGTAATTGACCGCCCGTTTCCCCTTGCCCGTCTCTTCCAGCCAGGCAATGACCTTTTCCCGGCCTTCCGGCGCCGGCAGCCCGGAGAAGGAACCGGAATTGACCATCACCCCGTCTTCCAGGCCGATGAAGAGTTCGCCCTCGACCACCGCCCCGTCCATGGGTTTAATCACTTCCCGGACTGGGAGGTTGTAGGTTTTCGCAAAGGCCAGGTCCCGTTCGTCATGGGCGGGGACGGCCATAATCGCCCCGGTGCCGTAGCCCATCATCACATAGTCGGCCACCCAAACCGGGATCCTTTCGCCGTTCACCGGGTTAATAGCGTAGGCGCCGGTGAAGACCCCGGTCTTTTTCTTATCCGCCGCCAACCGTTCGATCTCGGTCTGCCGTTCAGCCTGCCGCCGGTATTCCCTGACCGCCGCCTGGTTCTCTTCGGTTGTGATCTTCTCCACCAGCGGGTGCTCGGGGGCGAGGACCATAAAGGTCACTCCCCAGAGGGTGTCCGGCCGGGTGGTGAAGACCTTGAGTTCATCACCGGTTTCAAGCTGGAAGATGACTTCCGCCCCTTCGCTCTTGCCGATCCAGTTCTTCTGCATGGTGACAACCCGTTCCGGCCAGTCGATCTTGGAAAAGTCCAGGAGTTCTTCGGCATAGTCCGTGATCCTGAAGAACCACTGGTCCAGCTCTTTCTTTACCACCGGCGTGCCGCAACGTTCACAGTGCCGGTCTTCGCCCCATACCTGTTCCCGGGCGAGGGTTGTGTTGCACTGGGGACAGAAGTCCACCGGCGACCGTTTCCTGTAAGCCAGGCCCTTCTCATAAAACTTCAGGAAGAACCATTGAGTCCATTTATAATAACCGGGCAGGCAGGAAATGGCCTCCCGTTCCCAATCAAACATTGCCCCCATGGACTTCAGTTGTTCCCGCATCTTTTCGATATTCTGCAGCGTCCAGACGCGGGGGTGGATTCCCCTTTTAATGGCCGCGTTCTCCGCAGGCAGGCCAAAGGCATCAAACCCCATGGGGAAAAGGACATTATACCCGCGCATACGCATAAACCGCGCCCGGCAGTCCGACGGAGCCATGGCATACCAATGCCCGATATGCAGGTCGCCGCTGGGATAGGGCAGCATGGTAAGGGCATAATGCTTTGGCTGGTCCGGCCGGACCACCGACCGGTACAACTGTGTCTCCTGCCATTTCTCCTGCCAATGCTTTTCAATCTTCCGGCTGTGGTAACGATCCATCTTCTTCCCTCCTGTTGCCAACTGGACACGCACGCGTGCGCGCGATAACGGCTATTAAAAAACCCCTGGCATAAACAGCCAGGGGCGAATATCACCGCGGTACCACCCTGTTCAGTTTCCCGGCCGCTTGGGCGGGGAAACCCTCATTGCCTTTAACCCGGGCCGGGGTAGGAGGTACCCATGCGTCTGCACTTTCCCCCTGCACCTCCGAGGCGAGTTCAGCGGTTTCCGGGCCGGTTCGCAGCACCCACCGGCTCTCTTCTTTCCGGACGCCCCCGCCTACTACTCCTCTTCATCGGTTTTCACCGGTTTTCAACTTCCAAATAAGTATACCCCAGCAAAGACCGGTTGTCAAGCCATCGCCGGCTCAATAACCTTCGCCCCGTGCCATAGACGTTCCAAGCGGTAGAAATCCCGCTCCTCCTTGCCAAGCAAGTGCACGACGAGGTCGCCAAAGTCCATAAGGATCCAGCCGCCTTCCCGGTAACCCTCGATCCGCTGCGGCAAAACCCCCATCTCCTTCAGGTTTTTCTCCACTGCGTCGGCCAGCGCCTGCAGGTGGACGGGGTTCTGCCCGCCGGCCACCACAAAATAATCGGTGATAATCGAGACCTCCCTGAGATCGAGGATTACCGGGCGGTCCCCCTTCTTCTCCTGGATTGTTGCGACCACGGCCTTGAGAATCCGGTCTTCACTCATTCTTTTTCCTCCCTTGTTATCCGGGTTTGAGATCACCCTCCGCCGCCAGCTGGTTCCAAGCCTCGACAGTCAACGGGTGAATCAAAAAGTCCCGGTTCAAAACATACTTGAATCCCCGGTGAATAATAAACTTGAGGGCCTTGACCCGGTCCTCCCGCGCCAGCCGGCGGGCGGTCCTGGCCGCCGGGAATCTGCGGCCGGGTTCAGCATAATCGGCGATAAAGACCACCTGGGAAAGGAGGGACATTGCCGGCCCGCCGGTAATATGCTGGGCAACAGCTGTTAAAATCCGGTGGTTTTCCAGGTTCCATTCGCGCCGCAGGATTTCGGCGCCGACCGCCCCATGGAGAAGAATCGGGACTTTCCTGTCCACTTCGGTAAGGGGCAACCCCCATTCTTCCGCCAACGCCAGAAGGCGCCCGGGTTCTATCTCCCTGGCGACATCGTGCAGAAGCCCGGCAACCGCCGCCTCCTCCGGTTCAGCGCCGTAAGCCGCTGCCAACTCCCGGGCCAGTTCCATAACGGCTAAAGAATGACGGTAACGGGCCGGGGAGATGACCCGGCTTAACCTCGCTTGCAAGGCCGGAAGATCAATCATCAGTTCGCTCCTTACGTGGTTTCCTTGTAAAAGACCGCTTCATCCGGGAAAACTAGCCGCGATAAAGACGGCGCTCTTCTATATACTCCCGGACTTTCTCCGGCACGCGGTAACGGATGGACCGCCCCGCCCGGATCCGTTCCCGGATCTCCTGGGAGGAGAGTTCAATCTCCGGATGGGCAAAGAACCGGATCCGCTCTTCCCGGCCGGCCAAAACCGGGAACCGCTTCTCTTCCCCGCTCCCGTCTCCACCGTTGCCTGCGTTTCCGCAGTTGCCGGGCCTTTTCCCCACACCCACCCGGGCGATGGCGAGCAACTCGTCCACCCGGTACCAGCGGTGCAGATCCGCCAGGTTGTCTTCCCCAAGGATCAACCATAATTCCGCTTCCGGGAACAACTGGTGGAAATACTTGACCGTCTCCACGGTATAAGAAGGCGGTTCTCTATCCAGTTCCACCCGGCAAACCTCAAAAAAGGGGTTATCCGCCACAGCCAGGCCCACCATGGCCAGGCGCTCTTCGGGAGAGGCAAAGGCCGCCCAGTCTTTCAAAGGCGATTGCCGGGCGGGGATAAAATAGACCTTTTCCAGTTGCAACTCTTCACGGGCCGACTCCGCCAGTAACAGGTGTCCCGCGTGTGGTGGATCAAAACTGCCGCCAAAAAGTCCGATTCTTGTCAAATATAGCTTCGCCCCCTGGTTCCTTATTCCCTGGCGCCGGCCGGTTCTTCCAAGCAGACCAGGTTGTTCCTGTGGACAACCTCGTCATAGGTCTTGTACCCCAGTATTTGCGCGATGGTACGGGTCTTCCCGCCCATGATCTTCCTGACCTCGTCGGCGGAGAAGTTACTGAGCCCCCTGGCCACTTCCCGGTTCCCCTCATCGACAATCCGCACCAGGTCGCCCAGTTCAAACCGGCCTTTTACATCAACGACACCCGACGGCAGCAGGCTTTTTTTATGCGTTACCAGGGCTTCCACCGCCCCGGGGTCGATCACAATCTCCCCCCGGGGTTGCCCGGCAAATGCAATCCACCGTTTTCTCCCGAGGAGCGTCTCCTGGGCCGGCAGGAAAATGGTGCCCAACTCTTCCCCGGCAATGATTCTCTCGATGACCCGCGGCTCCTCCCCGGAAGCCAGGATCATGGCAATCCCCGAACGGGTAACGATCCGGGCGGCTTCAATTTTGGTCTGCATACCCCCTGAGCCGAAAAGGGTCCCCGCTTCACCGGCCATCGCCTGGATCTCGGGGGTAATCTCTTTAACCACCGGAATCAGGGAAACCTCTTTTTCCCGGCGGGGGTCGCCGGTATACAGGCCGCCCACATCCGAGAGGATCAAGAGGAGATCCGCCCCCACCAGGCTGGCAACCAAAGCCGATAAAGTATCGTTATCCCCGAACCGGAGTTCCAGCTCTTCCGTGGCCACCGTATCATTCTCATTGATAACCGGCACTGCTTTATAGCCGGTGATCAACTGCAGGAGGGTGTTGCGGGCGTTCAAATAACGGCGGCGGTTATCCATGTCGTCCCGGGTCAGAAGGATCTGGGCGACGGTAATTCCGTGGGCGGCAAAGAGTTTCTCGTAGACCTCCATCAGCAGGCCCTGGCCAATGGCGGCCACCGCCTGGCGTTCCGGGAGGGATGTTGGTTTCTTATGTAAATTGAGTTTTCCCAGGCCCGCACCGACCGCCCCGGAAGTAACAATCAGGATCTCTTTCCCCTTTTTATGTTCATGCGCCACCTGACGAACCAGTTCCGAGAGGAATTCATGGTTAAGCTGGCCTGAAGCGCGGGTCAAAGTACTGGTCCCAATCTTAATTACAATTCTCTGGGCTTCTTCCAGAACCTTTTTGCGCTCCGTCACAGTAGAACCTCCTCAATACTCCTTGCCGTCGCCCGGTCCCGTTACTCAGTCGCCGGTCGCTCCATCGCCTTCGACACTGGAGACCCGCGCTCGACAGGACTAATTTATTATACCATAAAAAGATAAAGCACCGGAATGATGAGAGGACACCGGAGTCCGGTGTCCATTCCCTCTTTTTCTCTTGCTTTACTCTATTTATCTTAACTGTTCTATCGATCTTAACTTTATCATAACTGACTATAAGTCCTCAACTGATCTTCAAGTCTTCGCGGTCCTTCCGTAAGCGACGGCGGTGCTGTTCATAGCGGGGGTCCCCCTTTTTCCAGCGGGAGTTCTCTTTCTCCCTGACCACAGTCTCTTCCCGGATCTCGAATTCATTGCGCGCGGGGCAGAAAAAGACCTTCTTTCCCTCCTTACAATTCCCGCACTCCAAGCAGGTCATCTTCTTAACCTCCTACTTATTCTTGAAGAATAAAAAAGAAGGGTCAAACCTAAAATTCATCCGGTTCACCGTAATAAATAAATTCGACCTCGCCTGCCCGGACCAGATCACCTTCCTTTACTCCCGCTTTTATCAAGGCTTCTTCTACCCCCCGGCGGCGTAGATATTTCTGCAGCCGGAAGACGGCCTCTTCTTGATTCAGATCATAACGGGCAATCCGCTTCAGCAACCTCTCGCCTTCCAAGCGAAAGACCCCGTCCGCTTCTTTTATAACCCGGAAACCCCCGTCTTCGCCGGCAAACGGCTGTACCGTCCCGTATACCGGCACTTCGGCCTTGGGGAGCGGCAATTCCTTGAGACGGGCGGCCACCCGGTAGAGTAACTCTTTGACCCCTTCCCCGGTAACCGCGGAAATGGCGTGGACCTCATAACCTTTCTCCGAAATAGCCTGCTGGAATGCGGGCCAGTTTTCCCGGGCGCGGGGCAGTTCTATTTTGGTGCCTACAACAATCTGGGGTTTTTCCGCCAGTTCACTGCTGTAGGCGGCCAGTTCATTATTGACCAGTTCCCAGAGGGTCAGCGGGTCCTCCCCCTCCACCGCCAGGTCCACCAGGTGTAAAAGGAGGCGGGTCCGTTCGCTATGCCGGAGGAACCGGTGGCCCAAACCCACCCCTTTGTGGGCTTCTTCGATCAGGCCCGGGAGGTCGGCCACGACAAAGCTCTCCCCGCCGATCCCCACAACGCCTAGAACCGGGGTTAAAGTAGTAAAGGGGTAATCGGCAATCTTCGGCCGGGCGGCGGAGATCACCGACAACAAAGTGGATTTACCGGCATTGGGGTACCCGACCAAACCCACGTCGGCCAGGAGTTTTAACTCCAGGCGCAGATCCTTTTCCTCCCCGGGTTCGCCTTTCTCGGCAAACCGGGGCGCTTGGTATGTAGGGCCGGCAAAAGCCGCATTTCCCCGCCCGCCCCGGCCGCCGCGGGCCACCAGGAACTCTTCGTTCTCGCCGGTGAGATCACAGAGCAGCCTTTCGTTACCCGGTTCATCCAGAAAAACCATGGTCCCCGGAGGGACACGGATTACCAGGTCGCGGCCGTCCTTTCCTGTCCGGTTGTTTTTACCCCCGTTGGCGCCGGCCTCCGCCTTGAAACGCCGCTTGTACCGTAGATCGTTAAGGGTGGAGAGGCCCGGGTCCACCCGGAGGTAGATATGGCCGCCCCGGCCGCCGTTACCGCCGTCCGGCCCGCCCCGGGGAACATATTTCTCCCGCCGGAAACTTACAACCCCGTCGCCGCCCTTGCCGGCGGCAACTGAAATCCGCACTTCATCAATGAACATTTTCAGGATTTCATCCCAACTCTTGTATTCTCGCCCGCCACCAAAACTCCTTCCCCCGTATAAAAAAACCGCCCTGCAGGCGGTTTAGGCCGTCGCTGCGGGCTCAGGATAGACACTGACCTTTTTCGCTTTTTTCCCTTTCCGCTCGAAAGTCACATAACCGTCGATCAGGGCGAATAACGTATCGTCTTTACCAATCCCCACGTTATTGCCGGGGTGAATCTTGGTTCCCCGTTGCCGCACCAGGATACTGCCGGCGCTGACCTTCTGCCCGCCGTACCTCTTGACGCCAAGCCTTTTCGCTTCGCTGTCCCGGCCGTTCTTGGTGCTGCCGACACCCTTCTTCTGGGCAAAAAACTGTAAATCAAAATGCTTCAGCATTTTTTGTCGCCTCCTTAATAGAAACTCGTAAGTGTTCGGGATATTCATCCGCCATCCGCAACAAACCCAAATGCGCGCTGCGGAGCAACAGATCGGCTTTTTCCTGTTGCTCCCCGGTCAATGCCGCCGGCAGCCGGCAAATGAAGAGACCGGTCTTTTTCTCTGTTTTCAGTTCCACCGGGATCGCCAGCAGTTCTGCCAGGGCGATGACGGCGCTCTGGAGGAGGGCCGAAACCCCGGCGCAAACGATGTCGCTTCCTGCCGGCGCGTAGCCGCTATGGCCTTCCGCGTGGAAACCGGTTAAGAGATCCCCTTTTTTGAAAAAGGAGACCCTGGTCATCCTTCCACAGCCTGGATTAGCAGGCGGGTATAAGGCTGCCGGTGACCGTAACGCTTGCGGTAATTCTTCTTCGGCTTGTACTTGAAGACCAAAATTTTCTTCCCTTTTCCGTGTTCGACGACTTTCGCCTTAACTTTGGCCCCTTCCACCAAGGGCGTGCCGACGCGGACCCCCTCTTCCCCGCTGATGAGGAGGACTTTTTCCAGGAGAATCTCCTGGCCTTCCTCCTGGGGAAGTTTCTCCACGGTGATCACGTCGCCCGGGGCCACCCGGTATTGCTTGCCACCGCATTCCACTACCGCATACATAAGATCCATTCCTCCCTGTCCAGACTCGCCGGTTGCGGTATCCCCGCGGGCTTGCATCCTTGCGGGCCTCTTTTTGGCCCATGCCTGCCCGTAAAGGAGAATTTCCGACCGTAACCGTGCGGTTGTGACAGGCACAGCGCACACGGCGCCAACCTGCCTTTAATATCTTAACATCAAGGATCGGTCTTGTCAACTATCAACCAGCCGCGCCCGGGCATATGTCCGGTATGCCTTTTCCACCACCACCCTCACGGTCTGCCCCAGGCGGTGGCCGCCGTCCTCGATATCAAGGACGTACCCTTCGATGCGGGCAATCCCGTCAGCCGGGTTGTTGGCATGGGCCTCCAAAACCTTGACCGTCAAGATCTGGCCCTCGCTCACCGGGAGCGCCGCCTTT
>JAAYGG010000124.1 GCA_012727895.1 Bacillota bacterium | reverse complement strand
CTACCCTGCCGGACGGCGCCGCTTTCCCCTCCCGGACTGCCCGGAATTTCCCCTGTTGCGCGGGGTCATCTTTTTAGGCCGGCACTCGCTGGTTATTTACCTCCTGCACCAGCCGGTTTTACTGGCCATTTTAGCTGTTTTGGGTGTAATTGATCTTAGATTTTAAACCGGCAATTTTTGCAGTGTTGGAGTTCATTGCCCAGATTGGAACAGCAAGGGCTTTCTCTGACCACAGGCGGCCGGCGGGTGTTCGCCGCGCGCCCGTTTATTGTTTGCAAAAACCGGCTGTATTCGTTCATTATTTTGTCAAAATGAACCGCGGCGGCCAATACTTCTTCATTCGTTTCCCCATATTTCTCCCAGGCCTGCGTAAGGGCGGCCCGCGCCGTTAAAAGACGGATTTCATATTTCCGCAACGTTTTTTCTGCCTTCGCATCCATATCAATGTCACCTCCTGCAGTAGAGTTGTGGTGTTTTTTGAGATCTCTGGGATATAAGCCCTCTTAACTTATTATAATACCATTTCTTTCCGTCTACCAGTTCCCTAAAGTATAAATTTGGTGATACTTAGGTATCAAAAAAAATGCGCGCGGCCAAGCGCGATGATACTTTAGTATCATTTATTGGTTATAACGGACAGTATTATCAGATTTGACAATAGAAGGAAAATATAAAAAATTTACGAATATATAAAAGGAGGTTTTTTATAGGGAAGCCTTTATGAAAGAGAGGCGGTTATATGGTGGAGGAAGCCAAAATTATAAAAATATCCTCGAGAAATGAATTGAATGAGGTGATCGATGAGATTTCTCTGGTCCTGGCCAGGGCTTTCTATAAGGATCCCTTTTATGTTTACATAATGCCTGATAACCAAAAGAGGATTGAGCAATTACAATGGTGGTACAAGATTCTTCTTAACTATACCTTTGCCCGCGGTGATCTTTATATTTTATCAAACAAAAAAGGGGCGGCGCTTTGGCTGGGACCCAAAAAACCGGCCTTGGATTTTATGGGACTGGCGCTTAACGGGTTAATAGCCTATCCTTTTAAAATCGGCTTCTTAAATTTCCGGCGTATGCTGGCTGTTAGTTCCGAATGGGGAGCTTTGCATAGAAAAGAAAAGGGTCTGCACTACTATCTTTTGGTAATCGGCGTCGACCCAAGCGCGCAAAGGAAAGGCCTTGGGAGAATGCTCATGAAAGAACAGCTAGAAAAGGCGGATGATGAAGGGCTTTTTTGCTATCTTGAAACTGTGACTGAGGAGAATGTCATCTTTTATAGAAAGTGCCGGTTTTATGTGGTGAAAAAAGGCAAGATCGGGGAGGAATACTCCTATTGGATCATGAAAAGGCCTCCGGAAAAGAGGAAGGCGACCAATTGCCGGTGAGTCCGGCTGCTCATTACTTAAGGCGGGGAAATTGCATGGAAGGGAAGATCATTAATAACCAGTATGCCATCGGGGAGAAAATCGGCGAAGGCGGGATGAGCCGTGTTTTCAGTGCTGAAGATCTGTTTTCCCGTCGTCAGGTCGCTGTCAAACTGCTAAAGGAAAATGTGGCTTCATCGTATGTGGAAGATATAATCCGGTTTAAAAAAGAAATTGAGATTGTCAGTAAATTCGACCATCCCAATATCGTCAAGGTTTATGATTGCGGGGAGTATAACGGAACCTTGTATTTGGTTATGGAGCAACTCTCCGGCGAAAACCTGGCGCTAGCCCTGCACAAGGGGAAAAGCTTCCCGGAATCAACGGTGATAAAAATAATAAAACAACTGGCCGAAGCGTTGAAATACGTCCATCACCACGGTGTGATCCATCGGGACATAAAGCCAAGCAACATCTTTCTTACCGGGGAAAACGACGTTAAACTACTGGATTTCGGCCTGGCGTTAATTATGGAACTGGGAAAAATCAAAGATGAGGATAGGATTGCCGGTACTTTTGGCTACATGTCGCCGGAAGCCACCGGAATTCTCGAGAAGAAGGTGGATGAAAGAAGCGACCTGTATTCCTTGGGGGTCATCTTTTACCAGTTACTGACCGGAAAACCCCCGTTTCAGGAGAATAGCATCAGCAAGCTCTTACATAAGCAGGTGGCCTTCTTGCCGCCCAGGCCCAGCCAGATAAAACCGGATATACCACAGGTTTTTGATCAGATCGTCATGAAGTTGCTGGCTAAAGATCCGGACCTTCGCTACCAAAGCGCCCAGGGGCTCCTTTATGATCTGGAACGTTATGAAAGCGGGGAAAAGGATTTCCCGGCCGGGGAGAGAGACCAAAAAGTAAAAATTACCTACCAGACCAAGTTGATCGGGCGAGAGGCCGAGATCTCGATGCTCAAAGAATTACTGGAGAAGGCCTGCGCGGGGAAGGGCGGTTTATGCCTGATTAGCGGTGAGGCGGGGATGGGGAAAAGCCGCTTGGTTGAAGAACTAAGAAGCTATTTTTATGAGAAAGACGTTCCCTTTTTCCGGGGGAGGTGTTTGAATCAGACCAACAAAATCCCCTACTACCCG
This sequence comes from Bacillota bacterium, assembly GCA_012727895.1. Classification (GTDB taxonomy): domain Bacteria; phylum Bacillota; class UBA4882; order UBA10575; family UBA10575; genus JAAYGG01. Next base: position 14,313 of record JAAYGG010000124.1, on the reverse strand, counting down.
GTGAGAAATATCCTTGACGAATTCATTGCCAGATTGGAGAAAGCATCCCCGGAGGTTTTCGCCGCGGAAGCGGCCCGGATCAAAAAGGTCCTCGGCAAACTAGCCGGCGTGATCACCCAGTTTCACCCGCGTTTAGAGAATTTGGCCGGGAAGGCGCTGAAACCGGTGCCGCTTAAACCGGAGAGGGAAACCCAGAGATTCTTGATGGCGCTCTCTGATTTGTTTTGCGGTTTGGCAGCACCCGGTCAGGCCTGCGTCTTGTTCATAGATGACCTGCAATGGGCTGATGAAGGCAGTCTCTTTCTCCTGCAGGAGATTTTGCGGAAGATCGACGGTTCCCACTTGTTGATCCTGGGAACATACAGGGATAACGAAGTCGGAACCGGGCACCGGTTGACGGAGATCATAAGAGAGGCGAAACTCCGGAATTATCCCGTGACCGAAATTAAACTCTCGCCGATAACGCTCACGGCAGCCAACGAGTTGCTGGCATCGCTCCTCGGCATCAAGCCGGCGGAGACCGGGCGCTTGGCGTATTTCCTCTATAAAAAGTCCCGGGGCAATCCTTTTTTCATCATCAATATCCTGCGGGAGCTTTTTGAGAATAACGGCTTCGACCTGCGGGAAAATTCTCTCAAAGAAGATTGGGAAAGAATCCAGCAGATCTCAATACCCGGTAGTATTGTTGATATTATTATCAAGAGAATAAAAAAACTCCCGCCGGAAGCGGTAGACCTTTTAAGCAAAGCCGCGGTGCTCGGAAAAGAATTCAGTATCACCTTGCTCTACCGCTTGACTGATTTGCGCCAGGACCAAGTGGTGAGTATGATTGACGAATTTCTCTACCTGCAGCTGCTGGAGAAATCCCCCGACAGGAGCCGGCTGTTTTTTGCCCATGACCGGATCCGCGATGCCTTCTATGCACAGTTGAAGCCGGAGGAGAGAAAAAAGATCCATTATGAAATCGCCAAGGCCATTGAAGAATATGCGTTTGCGGAGACGAACCGGAACCGGCCCGAAAGCGTCATTTTTGACCTGGCCTATCATTATGTTGAGAGCGAAAAAGTGGAGGAGGCCCTGGATTATATAATCGCGGCGGCGGAAAAAGCCAAATCAATGTATGCCAATGAAGAAGCGATAAAATATTACCAGATTGCCATCAATACCCTGGCAGGCAAAGACTGCCGCAAAAAGGAACGCCTCAGATTGCAAGAGGAGCTGATCAGGCTTCTCCTGGTCGTGGGGGAGAATGATCAGGTGATTACAAAGGCCCGGGATATTCTCTTAATGATTGATGATCCGGTACGAAAAGCCGGTATCTATAATCTCATCGGTATCGCTTATTTCAAGAAAGGCAACTGGCGGGAGGCGGAAGAAGCCCTGGCAACCGGCCTTGGCCTCTTGGGAGAGAAAATACCGGGCGAAGGCCTTAAGCTCCTTTATGCAATTGGTAAAGAGTTGGCCTTGCACATATTTTATTTCCTCTCCGGCTTGTGTTTCCGGATCTATGCCCGGTTAAACAAGGGAAAGACCACCGCCAAGCCGGAAGAGCGCGCACGCGCTATTATCTGGCTCTTCAGGACGTTGGGCTGGTTATACATGCTCAGTAATGTGAAAAAGCTCTTTTACTGCGTGGTAAAAATGATTAATGTGGCCGAAGCACGCCTGCCTGAATCAAGGGAGCTGGCGCAAAGCATCGCCGGTTTCGCCGGTGTCTGTATGGCAATCCCCATCTTTAAAATGGCGGTCAAATACAACCAGCGGGCTTTGCGGCTGGGGAGAAAAATCGGGGATGAGTGGGGCGAAGCGCAAAGCCTGCAGTTTCTCGGGTTTAGCTATGCGTGGCAGGGAAATTATGAAAAAGCAATTGACCTGTTTAACCAGGCCGGAGAAAAGTTTGAAAAGATCGGCGATCTATGGGAGATAGGCATGGTTTCCGAAGGGTTGGGTTATTGTTACCGCAGTCTTGGCCAGTGCAAAAAAAGCATGGAAATTTACCGGAAATACCTGGACTTGTGCTACAAAACCAATAATACATATGGAATATTCTCCGCCTATATTGAACTGGCAGTCAACCAGATAAAGATCGGCGATTATGATCAGGCTTTTTACCTGCTTGATAAGGTATTAAAGACCCCGGGGATCAACGATTCCGCGTTTAACCATTGTTACGCCTTGACCATGCTGGGCCTCGTCGAAACAGAAAAGGCAAATTACAGAAAAGCCGTGAAATCCCTGCATGCCGCCGAGAAGATCGACCGGGAGAACAATTTTGTGAAAAACTATACTTCCATTATCTATCCTTATCTGGCCGACGCCTGTATCAAACAGGCACAAGCACAGCACACGGGCGGCTCCCACTCATCTCCGGTTTACGCTTCAACGGATAAAGGCCAGGGATTTGGCTGGCGTAAGCGCAAACAATACCGGTATCTTTCTGCTTTATGCCGGAAGGCCCTGCGGGAAACAAGACCATGGGCAGCCAATTATGGGGCGGCCTTGCGGGTCCGGGCAAATTATTACGCTTTGCGGGATAAAAAAAGAAGAGCCAAGATTTACTATGAAAAAAGCATCCGGCACGCAAAAAAATACCGCCTCCGTTATGAACTGGCGAAAACCTATTATGAATACGCCGGTTTTCTCTCCTCCTACAATGAAGAAAAGGCGAGATGCAGTTATTTAGAGGCTTATCGTCTTTTTGAAGAGATTGACAATAAGGATTATCTGCAGCGGTGTGCCGGGCATCTTGGGGTTAATGATTTTCCACCGGGGATAAATGATGAAACCAGGAACATCCTGGCAAGCAGTAACCGTAACCGGGAGCGGCTGGCTCTTGAACGCCGGATGGAAGCGGTTGCAACCACCGCCCGGCATATCAGTTCCCTGCTGGATTTGGAACTCCTCTTGAATAAGATTATTGACAGCGCTGTTGAACTCGTCGGGGCGGAACGGGGGATCTTAATGCTTTACCAGGAGACCGGGGAGAAAAAACTGGAGTTGCAGGTTCTCCGTAACATCTCGCCGGAAGAGGTTGACCGGGGATCCCCGGTAAGCTCCAGTATTATTTCGAAGATCGAAGCGGAACAACGCCCGGTCATAATAACCGACGCCGTGAGCGATGAGGATTTCAAAACCCAGTCAAGCATTATGTTATACGGTATCAGGTCGGTTTTAGCCGCTCCCATCATGCGCAGGGGCCAGATGCTGGGGGTTCTTTATTTGGATAACAACCTCGTCGGCGGTTTATTCAACGAAGAAGACCTGAAGATCATCGAGTTATTGCTGAACCAAGCAGGGATCTCCATTGAGAACGCGCGCCTTTATAAGAATCTGACCATGCTAAATCAGAACCTGGAAAAAAGGGTTCAGGAAAGAACAAAGCAACTGGAAAGCCTGAACAAAGAATTGCTGGCAAAAAATGAAGAACTGGAAAAACAGGCCGCCGTCGTTGAAGAGTTGGCGGCGGTAAAAGAGAGAAACCGTATAGCAAACGAGGTTCACGATACATTGGGGCATACCATGACGGCAATAAAGGTTTTGCTTGACTTAAGCCTGGTAAAACTGGCCGGCCAGGATTTGGAGGAAGCGAAAAAAAGCATAACCAACGCCCGCAAATTTGTAAAAGAAGGCATGGCCGAGCTCCGCCGTTCCCTTTTGGGTTTATCTGCATCCGGTGTTAAGGCCGACTCTGTTGTCAATACCATAAAGAGCCTGATTCCGAGGTTTGAAGCTTTGGGTGTACAGATTGATCTTGATGCCGGGGGCCCGGGTATAGACCGGAAGGAAGGGAGAGAACTGTTGACCGAGATTTATGGGATCTGCCGGGAAGTCCTTACCAATGCAATCCGGCATGGTAAAGCTGAAAACATCTCAATTATTCTCCGTGCGGTGGATGGCGTTTACAGGATTTCCATCATTGATGACGGTTGCGGGTGCAAAAAAATCAATAAAGGGTTCGGACTTTTGGGTATAGAGGAAAGAATTAACAAGCTCAACGGGAGACTCTTATTTGGCTCTGACGGCGTGAAAGGTTTCTATTTCCACATGGAAATACCAGCAAAAGGAGTATTGATCGGATGATTAAACTGTTGCTCGCTGAAGACCAGAGGGTTTTACGGGAAAGCCTGAAAATAGTGTTGGAACAGGACCCCGAATTGCAGGTTGTCGGTTGCGCGGCAAACGGAACCGAAGCCCTGGCGCTGGCCGAAGAAAAAGCGCCGGACATTATCTTGATGGATATCAAAATGCCGGCTGTTGACGGGATTGAGAGCACCAGGCTGATCAAGGAGAAGTTCCCCCATATTAAAGTGGTGATCTTAACAACCTTTGGCAATGAAGACAATATCGAGAAGGCGCTGGCTTACGGGGCGGACGGGTTTGTTTTAAAAGATATTGATCCGGAGGAGATTATCACGGTTATTAAGAATACCGTGAAAGGGCTGCAGGTTTTTCATCGTAATGTCTATAATAAAGTTCGGAAGAAATTCTCCAATAGCATACAAAAGCCAAATGTGAAAGCTGCCGATCTCAACCTGACGGAACGGGAGTTGAAAATAATCCGCCTGATTGTACAAGGCAAAAGCAATAAGGAGATCGGGGAGGCCTTGTTTTTAAGTGAGACCAGGATCAAGAGTATAATTGGGAATATCCTTAACAAACTCCGGGTAAAAGACCGGACACAACTGGCTGTCTATGCCTTGAAAAATAACCTTATCGATAATATAATGCAATAACATGATCTAATAGTCCCTATTTAAACAGGAAGCGCTTTTTTGCACCGGAAAACCTTTCACCGGCGGTCTTTAAATCCGGTTTTTAATATGCTATAATATACAGGATTTTGCCTAAACAGTACCGGTAACCAACGCGCACCCGTGCGCGGATAAGAGGGAGACTTGCGATGATCTGCTATCTGTACGACGGGACCTTTACCGGTTTTCTTTGTGCCCTTTTTGCAGCCCTTCGCCATTGGGAAGAGGATGAACAGGCGGCCATCTCCATTCTCCGGGAAAACAGCCGCCAGTCCGGGCTTTTCCCGGAACACCGGGTAATCCCTTCATCTTTCCAGACCGCGTCTGAGCTGTGGACGGCCCTGGCCAACCGGTTACCTGCCCATACATTGCGGGATTTGCTCTATGCCTTTTTCTCGGAAGAACCGGGGATTGAGGATCTGATCCTCCATTATCTTTTGCTTTTGTTTAAAAAACCCTTTTCCGCCCGGGACGTCTTCGCCGACCGGCGGATTCAGACCTTGCAAAAACTGGCCGGACGTGTCGCCAGGGAGATCCGGCGCCTTCAGGGGATTACCCGTTTCCGCCGTTTGCCGGCGGGGTTCTATTACGGGGTATTGGAACCGGAATATAATATCCTCCCGCTTCTTGCCCCCTATTACCAGGCGCGCTTCGGGAGGAAACAATGGCTCTTGCATGACAGGAAGCGGAATACCGGGCTTTTTTCCGATGGCTCCTGCTGTCATTTCCTTGGCCGGGTGGAACTGGAGAAATCCGGCGGTGAAAAGCAGGCGCCGGCTCTTGAAAACGAAGATACAACCTTCCAGTGGTTTTGCCATCTTTGCCTTCCGGCCGTGGCCGGCGGTGAACTCCCCATATGGCCGCGACGACGGACGGCGCAAGCCTAAACCCCGTATATTCCAGTTTTTCCGGGCAAACCTATTAGGCAGGAGGCAGCCGGTTGCCATTACCCATACCCATCAGGCAAGACGGGCATGGGACCGGAAATGGGGAACGGAGGCTTGAGGCGGGCCGATGGTCCGGGAGAAGACGATTCTGGTGGTTGCAGAGGAGAATCCGGCTTTTCAGGATTTAAAGGCTTGCCTCAACAAGGCCGGGTACCGGGTGGCGCGGGCTGCCGGCGGGGAGGAGGCCTTGGCGAAATTTTCAACTCTCAATCCGGCCCTGGTCATCCTCGATGCGACGCTGCCGGGGATCGACAGCCGGCAGGTTCTGCAAGCCATCCGGAAGCGGAGTTCCTGCCCGGTGATTATCTTGACCCCTCCGGGAGATTTGGAAGAACGATTGACCGCTCTGAAGCAGGGCGCCGACGACTGCATTGGCAAACCGTTTGCCGCCGAAGAGGTGGCAGCGCGGGTCAATGCGGTTTTGCGGCGCCCTCCTGTTATTTTTGCCGGTGATACCAGGCAGTATGGGAGCCTGCGAGTTGATTTCCAGGCGCATACAGCCTACCTGCACGGTGTGGAACTCCCCTTAATCCCCCGGGATCTTTCCCTCCTTCTTTTCCTGGCCCGTTATCCCAACCGGACTTTCACCAGAAAACAGTTGATCGAAGAGGTCTGGGGCCTTGATTATGCCGGAAGCGAGCGGGCGGTGGACTTGGCGGTGAAAAGGATCAGGAAGGCCCTGCGGGACTGGCCAGTTTCTGAAGGGGAATTGAAGACCCGGCGGGGATTGGGGTACCAGCTCTGTATCCATGCGCAGAAGGAAAAGAACAGGCAGTGCCGGGAGTGCATTCACGCTCCGGAATAGGGGTAAATCTGCAAATCCCGTTATTAATTACTATTGGTTTTGACACATCTTCGACTTATTGGGTTGTTACAATTAACATAAAAAATGAGGAGCGTGGTTTGGAGAATGCGATGGAACCGGCCAAATATAAAAATGAAACGGCGGGTAGCAACCGTCCTGGTCATCCTGGTGGTTCTCTCCGGTTTGGCGGTTGTTTATGCCAATATTAACCTTAAGGGCAAGCCCGGCAGGATACCGGAGGTAGTCGCCACGGTGGGAGAAGAGAAAATCACCAGGGATGAGCTGACCGATCTTTTACTGGCGCAAGCAGGAGAACAAGGCCTGAATATTTTGATCGCCGAGAAACTCATTGATCTTGAAGCCAAAAAAGAAAAGATCGTAGTTTCGGAGGAAGAGATCGAAGAAGAATTGGCCGATTATTATGAGTATTATGGCGGGAAAGAAGAATTTGCCCAAGCTTTGGAGAAAAGCCCCTATACCATTGAGGAGATTAAAAAGAACCTGGCCAAGGATCTGACCGTTAAAAAACTGTTGGCGCCACGGATTTCCGTGGACGAAGAGGAGATAAAGGAGTACTTTGAAGAGAACAAGGAAGAGATGACCGGGGATTACGAAGAAAACAAGGAAAAAATTGAAGAACTTTTATTCGCCCAAAAATTGCAGGCGGAATATGCCTCCTGGATCCAGGAACTGACCCGGGAATATAAGGTTAAAAGCTTTTTGGCGAGGACGGAATAACCGGGTTTTTCGGCAAGGTTTAGGCACGAAAAAGCGCGTATGCGGAAAGCCGCATACGCGCTTTTTATTCCTTCCTGTTTCCCTCGAGCGCCGGCTCCAGAGGCGGATGGCTGGTCAAAACTGGGGATTGGCGATCTTGGTGGCGGCGACGGGCAGAACCAGCTTCTGCCCGACTTCTATTCTCTCATCAGCCAGGCTGTTCAGGTCTTTTAAAACCGCCACTGTTGTCCCGTACCTTTTCGCCAGGCGCCAGAGGGTCTCGCCGGTCTTTACCGTATAGACAAATTCGTTGCGAACCGGGATGATCAGCGTGGCCCCGGCTTTTATCTTCCCGGGGTCCTGCAGGCGGTTGCGGGCAATAATCTCTTGCACGCCAACCCCGAATTTTCTGGAGATCCCGTATAGAGTCTCGGATTTCTTAACAATATACGGGATATCGGTGGTATTGGTTTTAGGCGTCCGTTTCCCTTCCGGTCCGGGGCTTTCCGCTACCAATGATACAGCAGGTTCCAGTGATCCGGCAGGTTCCGGTGATACGACGGGTTCCAGGGGTTTGGTCTCCGGTTCCGGCAGTCGCTTTTCTTGAACTTGTACCGGTTTTTCCATAAAGGACGCGGTCAGCAGGATTACCGTGGCCATCTCCTCAGGGAGAGCGTTGTTATTCGCGCCGGCAGAGGCGAAAAGAGAACCCAAAAAGGGGAATTCGTGCAGGGGCGTTTTCATCTGCAGGTACTCGCTGCGGCGAAGGGCGCCTGTTAACATAAGGGGTTGGTCCGGAAACAAACCCACCATTGCCCTAAGCTTTCTTTCGGGAACGGGGTTGGCGCTGCCAACCGTCTTTACTTTCGCCTCGAGTTGAAGGAGTAATTCGTCTTTTTGGCGGTTAACAACCTTAAACTGGTAATCAATGGTGGTCCCCACATCTACATAGTCAATCTGGTAACTGGTGGCCATGTCCGTCTGGTCTTCAAAGACTTCCGGGATCCGGTCGCCGAAGAAGAGCCTGCCTTGGAGGTTATTTAGGCTTATTACTTCATCTCTGACCAGGATGGATTTTTCCGTACTCTGGGCTACGGTTGTCGCCAGCCTTTCCGGTAACGGATAGGCCTTCATCCGCGGGGAAGCCGGGTCTTTTATCCCAAGCCCCCGCAGGAAATCCAGGGTCACTTCGCTTACTTCAACCTCCACGGAGATTATGGGATCCTCCTGGTCCCACCTTTCAACCAATTCCTTTATATTCTCCAACTCCAGCGAGTTGGCCATAACAGCAATATTGTTGCCCTTAAAATCATACCGGATTTTATGGCTGGGCAACACCGTCTCCAGAACCTTTGCCATGGCGACCGGGGAAGCGGAGCGTAAAGGCAGAACATGCAGGTTAATGTCGGAGGTGTTTATCCCGGCCAGGGAGTTTTCGTCGCCAATCACTGCGGTGTTTGTAGTGATCCATTTTACGGTTAGCCCGTGGTTGGCGGCAATATCGCTGATAATTTTTTTGACGGGTGATCCGGCAGCAATAATCATGGTCGCCCGTTTTTGTAACGGGTGAGCAAAAAGCACCCGGAACCTGCCGGTTTCAGCCAAATCCCTGAAAATCTCCTGGAGCTCAAGATTAACGTAGTTTAACTCAGCGGGTAAAACCGGTTCCCCGGCGGTAATGCGTCCGCCCTTGGCGGTCAGGAAGCAGCCTAAAAAAACCAGCAACAATAGGTATTTTCTCCGACGGACAGTGGTGATCTTCATTTTTTACCCCCCAAGTTGTTCTCCGCACACGCAGGCGGCTAATGGCGACAGAATCAGTAACCGGGCAAGACCAGAACCTCCCCGCCTTGCAGTTGGACGGAGAGATCAATATTATTCAACTCAAGCAGGATTTCCACGGTGGTCCCATGTTTCTTTGCGATATCCGCAAGGGTTTCGCCGGGCGCCACGGTATAAATAAATTCGGCCGGGACCGGGATGATCAGGATGGTACCAACCTCAACCACCCCGGTTGTACCCAGGAAGTTCAAGTCGATAATCCTTTGCAGCGGGATGTTGAATTTCTCCGAGATCCTGGTTAGACTGTCACCTTCTTTGACTTCATAGATAATATCGGTAAAATACCGGTCATGGTATAGGTAGTTTTTCTGTAACAAGCCGGTTTCCTCCAAAAACTTCTGTAATGTTTTGGGAGATGCGGCAGTTTGGTAATATTCGACGGCAAAGAGGTCTTCCAGGCCCAAACGGCGTTCTGCCGGAAGCGCCGGTTTTCCCGGGGTGAGCTCACCCTCATCAACGATCTGGATCCCCCTGAACCGCGGGAGGGCGGTGAAAACAAACTCTCTGGTCACACCAGGTTCCAAGTCCAGCTGGACCTTGGCCGCTTCGAAGTAGTAATGGGCGGGCAAGTTTTCTTCATAGACCTTCAGGGTCCATTTGCCCGGCCGCAGGCCGGTAAAGGAAAACTCGCCATTGACCGGGGTTACCTGGCGGAAGGTCTCTGCGCCGTTGGAAAGCTCAACCAAGATGTTGGGCAGGGCTTTTGTTTCTTTTCTCCCGGTGCTTTGGGGAATTCCCGCAGGGGGCTCAGCCAAATATAGGCCGTTTTCTCCCTCTATCACTTTGATTAGAGTTTTGCCGGCGACCTTGGCGCCGGGGAAGAGATCAATTCTCACTCCGGTGGTTTCGCCCTTTTTCACTTCAACAAAGAGCGGTAATTTCTCCCCGGGCACCAGGCCTAAGGCGGCGCGGGATTTATCGATTGAGATGGCGTAAACTCCCGGGGGTAGAGAGGAAAAGACAAATCTTCCCTCTTCGTTGGTGATCACCGAGATTCCATTGGTCTTGACGATGACGTTGGGCAGGGGAACCCCCGGGGTTCTACCGTCGAAAACCTGCCCCTCAATGACGCCGGTTTCCTTTCTTACCACTGTTGGGATGTTGTACGGGAAGTGATAAGCGGTGAAGAAAGCCAGTCTTGTCAGGGTGTAATTCTCCGTAATTAACTGTGAAGCCTTAAGAGTCAGAGAAAACCGGTGCCAGGTAGCGGCCAGATGCAGGGAGAGATAATCGTTTTCCAGTCTTGAGGGGTCCAGGAAATTTCGCTTTTGGTATTCAAAGTTTAGCGCAAGATCCTCCAGGGGCCAGAGGTTCTTAAAGAACCGGAGGTTGTTCTGTAACCGCAGGTTGGCTTTGAACCCGGCAACACTGCGGGCTTCTGCAATCCGGGCATAGTTTTGGTCGCCGGTGTTAAGAAAGAATTGGTAAGTCCAGCGCAAATTCGGGGTAAAATCCCCGTTCAGGGCATAGGTTTTGTAGCCCGTGTCCCCTGTGGCGGCACGCCGGTCGTTATGGAGCCCGGCGCCGGCGAAGACCTGGAACCGCCAGCGGGAAAATTGCTGCTGCCAGCCGATTCTGGTCAGGCTGTCGCTGTAATCATAGCGCGCCGGTAATAAGCGGTCTTGTTTTTCTTTTGTCCGTGCGGATAATAAAAGCGCGGCATGGGGAGAGAATTTATAGGTAAAGTTGGCCAGATAGGTTTCTTCTTCACGGGCGACGGATCTGGCGGGGTTGAGGTTCAGGTTGTTCCGGTATTTGTGATAGAAAAAAGACCCTTGCAGGGTATTACATACTGAGAATGAAAAGCTCCCGCTGGTGCTTTCCAGGTCACGATAGGCGCCGGAAAAATCCGGGGCGGCCTGAATTCTTCCCAAAGCGTAACGGAAGTTTTTGCCGTAACCCTGCCAACTCAAGCGGTAGGCGGTGGAAGCGGACGGCGGTTTTTGGTCATAGGCATACTCCAGGTTCAAAACGGAATTGGCCCCCGTTTGTGTGCGGTGAAAGGGTTTGACCTCCGCCTGCAGGCTGTAGATGCCGTCCTCCGCCCCGCTGCCGGCCGGCGGTTGCAGCAAATAGTTGGCCTGCAGCCGCAGGCCTTCGCTCAACTGATACCTGTAATAAAACCCTTGTGTCTCCCGGCCCGGGTTGATTATGCCCAGGGAGTGCCGGTCCAGGTTTACTTGGAGTTTGATGTTGTCATACCCGTACCAGCGTTTGGTCAGGGGAGAAAGGATCATGTTACGGCTGCCGGCGTTCAGGTTAAGGAAGTCGTTACGGTATTCCAATTCAAAACTGGGCGCGTTATCATGATAACTTCTTCCCATTAAGTTTGGGGTTAAAAATGAGAGGGAAATTTGGTTTTTTCCCTGCTCGTCGATGCTGCCGGAACCGGAGAACTTTAGTTGTAATCCGGGTATCCCCGGAAGATTGCCGCCCGGTTGATGACCGCCGGTGATTATAGAGAAATTAGCGGGAATCCGGTGGTAGCGGTCGTATTTACCGGCGATCGCCGGTAAAATCTCCGTGACGATCGTATTATTGACCAGGGGAAGGAGGGTTTCCTTGTCCACCGCGGCAATACGCAGGATATGCCGGACAGCGGAGGCCTCTTCGCCGTTGATTTTTGTCTTGACGGAGACCGATAAAACCTGGGAGGCCCCAGGTTGTAAAGTCATTTCCAGGGGAGAGATCTCCACCGGGTAGACAGGGGCGTTTTGAACCGCAAAGGATAAGGAGATGGTGGAGTTGCCTTTGTTGAGGTAACGCAGTTTGACCTTATACTCTTCGCCGGCGGCTACAACCGGCGGTTTTTCCTCGATCAAAGAAGCAACGGCGCTGACTGGAGCAACTTCGACCTTAACGGCAGCCTGTAAAGGCCCGCCCCCTCTTTCCCGGCGGATAAGGGAATACCCGATCCGGTAAGAACCCGCCGGTGAATTGGGAGGGACAAGAAGGGAGACCAGGCGTACCTGTTGGTCGTAGGGTGCAAGTTGGAACGGAGATGGCGGGATAATTACCTGCCAATCGGGGGGTAGTTCCAGCTTCTCTGTGAAATGGGCAGCCGCTCCAGAATGGTTAATCACCAGCAGGCTGAGGGTAAGCACTTGGCCGGGTTCGGTCTTGACCTCTTCCGGAGAGACCAGCTTTAACTCAACGCCGGAAGAAACGGCCGCCGCCGCTCCCGCCCGCGGAAGCAAGAAAAACAGGCAAACCAGGCAAACCAGAAGAGAAAAGGCTTTTTTTGCTTCCATTCTCCACATCCATTACTTCCTCGATTATTTCATAATTCCATTATTCGATTAGTAAATCGTAGTTGGCGCCAAAAACAAACTGGTCCCCGTTATCTACGATTACCAAGGCTTTATAGGTTCCCCGCTGCAGATTCGGGAGGACGATCTGTTGCCTGACGGAACAGGTGGGTAAAATCCGGATTTTCTTCCCGTGGAACTTACCGATCAACTCGCCCTTGGCCGTATAGAGTTGTACGGAGACCGACGGGAAGAGTACCCTCTCGCCGGTATTCTCAATATCCAACTGCAGGATCTTTTCGCCGCCGTTGTCGATGAGCTTCCGGTCTAGAAAACGGATCCGGCGGGTTCCGGTATTGCCGATATTGGTCAACACCTGGATCCCGTAGCGGAGCCTTGCCTGCAGGGTGAAACCGTCTTCAGTCCTGGCCCGGGCGGGTTGGTTGCCGATGGCTTCAATCATCACCATACTCCAATAAGTCCCCCGCAAAGCAGGGTTGTTGGGAACCCGGACCTCATAATTCACCCGGGCCGTCGCTTTGGCGGGGATGGTTAGCCAATTGTCACTCAAGGTAATCCAGCCCGCGTTGGAGAGGGGGTTTTCCCCCGGAGTTCCGTATGTACTCTTACCCTGAGCGGAATAATGATAGTCGGTCTGATAGATCCTTATGGTACAGGGGGATTCCCCGGTATTCTCCAGCAAAATACTGCCTTCATAACGGGCGCCGGGGGTTACCGCCTGTTCGTGAATTAACGGGTTGACAACGCGCACCCCGGCAAGGGCCGGGAGAGCGGGGACAAGCAAAAGAAGCAGGAATATGAGGGCAGGCCGCCGGGGAAAACGCCGGTAAGATGCTGTCGGCTTCACCTTCTTCCCCTCCTTTAGGGCGTACTGGTGACGAGGGTAAATTCCACGCTTGTACTATAATTGCCAGGGGGTATTTGCAACGAAACCCCTTGTAACTGGTATTGGATGGCGATCCCGGCCCGGTCGCCCTGGCCGCCGAAAAAATTGGTTTCTCCGGTGGTCACAGGAATAAATGAGTCTTCATAGGTAATACTCCCTTCCCCAGTCCCCTCCGAAGTTACCCGCACGGAAAGAAGCACCCGGTCATCCCAGCCCTGGTCGACTCTTTTCACTGTGATCCACCATTCTTCCGTAGGGTTGTCACACGTTATATCCAGGATAGTGGTATCCGCCGGGCTCAAGTAGGTATCGATTAGCCCAGACCCGGCCCCGGAAATAAGATCAGAAGCGCCGATAGTCTGCAGCCAATCGCCGGTACTGGCGAGGGTAGCCGCACCGGCTGGAGACGATAGAAATAGTGATAACAAGAGGAAGGATGCTGCCAATACCAGAAGACCCCGGCGGTTTGCTGTACGCGCGCGGATTTTCCCGTGGTTTCTTTTCTTCTCCATCAGCCTCTCCTTTACAACAAGCGACATTTATGGTTATGCACCCAATTAAAAAAGGAGATAAAACAAGTAGGTGGCCACAGGGCAGCCACCTACTTGCTCCCGGCGAAAAAGCCGTTATTCATCGGTAATGGTAAGGGTTACCGTTCTGGTATCTTCAGCAGTAGGATCGGTGCCGGGATCAACAGTGAAGGTGTATGTGATTTGCAGGTCCGACCAGCTTCCATTGGCAATCCCGGTCACCAAATCCGCAGCAGAAAGAGAGAGAGTAACATCACCGGCGCTGGCGGCTCCGATCGGGGCCTCCAGATTAATTTGCAAGGTGGTCCCGGGCGGCATATCAGCATCTAGTTGTCCGGTGATTTTTTTCGTCGCCCCGTTAGCGGAAATGCTATAAGTAGTGGAAGTGTCACTAACAGATGAACCGGGGATTGTCCGCAGCGGAGCGGGGTTATTGCTGACACTGATATCATTGACGGGCAGCACCTCAAAGGTAACGATCTGGGTGGCGGAGTCAGCGGCCAGGACCAGGCCGGAAGCGGCGACGAAGACAGTGATAACCAGGAAGAGACCCAGATAATTTCTTT
>JAAYGG010000015.1 GCA_012727895.1 Bacillota bacterium | reverse complement strand
CCTGCTTGCCCGGGTAAAAAAGAGCTTTCGCCGCACCATTTCAATTGATACCTCCTTAAGTTTATTACCGACTATTATAAAAAAACAACTCTAAACAAATACTCAACAAACGGCAAGCTGGGAAAGGTAAAGAGGGGCGGTTACGTGCGTACGTAACCGCCCCTCTTAATTACCGGGCCCGGTATTTGAAATTTCGTTCATCCGTTGAATAAATAACCGGTTTAATCCAGGGCAAGTTAATTGAAGGCAGGCAACTCTCAGTTAATGCGCAGGCAAAATCTTGCGCAGGAACGCCCCTGTGTACGAAGTGGGGTGGGCGGCCACCTCCTCCGGGGTCCCGGTGGCAACCACCCGGCCGCCGGCATCGCCGCCTTCCGGCCCCAGGTCGATAATGTAGTCGGCGGTTTTAATCACATCCAGGTTGTGCTCGATCACCAGGACGGTGTTGCCCGCCTCCACCAGCCGTTCCAGGACTTCCAGGAGCTTCTGGACATCGGCAAAATGCAGGCCGGTCGTGGGTTCGTCCAGGATATAAAAGGTCCGGCCGGTACTGCGTTTCGAGAGTTCCGTGGCTAATTTGACCCGTTGGGCTTCGCCGCCGGAGAGGGTGGGGGCGGGTTGCCCAAGCCTGATATAGTCAAGGCCCACATCACAGATGGTCTCGAGACGCCGCTTGATCCTGGGGTGGTTCTGGAAAAATTCCAGGGCCTCTTCCGCCCGCATCTCCAAGATATCGGCGATGGTCTTCCCCCTGTACTTAACCTCCAAGGTCTCCCGGTTATACCGTTTGCCGTTACATACCTCACAGGGGACATAAATATCCGGGAGAAAGTGCATTTCAATCTTAATAATCCCGTCACCCTGACAGGCTTCACAACGCCCGCCTTTAACATTAAAGGAAAACCGCCCCGGCTTGTACCCCCGCATTTTGGCCTCGGTGGTCTCGGCAAAAACCGCCCGGATATCATCGAAAACCCCGGTATAGGTGGCTGGATTGGAACGGGGCGTCCGCCCGATCGGCGATTGGTCGATACAAATTACTTTGTCGAGGTGTTCCAGGCCTTCCACCCCGGTATGGGCGCCGGGGGTAAGGGTGGTCGCCCGGTTTAACTTCGCGGCCAGCGCCGGGTAGAGGATCTCATTCACCAGTGTGCTCTTGCCGGAGCCGGAGACCCCGGTGACGCAGATAAAGCAGCCCAGGGGAAACCGGACATCAATCCCTTTCAGGTTATGCTCCCGGGCCCCTTTTACCTCCAGCCAGGCGCCGTTCCCCTTCCGCCGCCCGGCGGGCACGGGAATCCGGCGTTTCCCGGAGAGGTACTGGCCGGTCAAGGAAGCCGGACTCTCCATAATCGTTTTCAGGTCCCCGGCGGCCACGATCTCGCCGCCGTGGCTCCCGGCGCCCGGCCCGATATCGATGATATAATCGGCTTCCCGGATCATCTCCTCGTCATGTTCCACCACAATCAGGGTATTCCCCAGGTCGCGCAGGCCTTTCAAGGTATCGATCAGGCGGCGGTTATCCCGCTGGTGCAGGCCGATACTGGGCTCGTCCAAAATATACAAGACCCCGACCAGGCCGGAGCCCACCTGGGTGGCCAGGCGAATCCGCTGGGCCTCGCCCCCGGAAAGCGTCCCGGAGACCCGGTCCAAAGTCAGGTACTCCAAACCCACATTCTCCAGGAAACCCAGGCGGAGGTCGATCTCCTTCAACAACCGCTCGGCAATCAACTGTTCCTTCTGGCTGAGGTCCAATTCCCGCAGGAACTTGCGGAGCGCGGAGACGGAAAGGGCCGTCAACTCGCTGATGTTTTTCCCGTTTACCGTCACTGCCAGGCTCTCCCGGCGAAGACGGGACCCCCGGCAGGTGTGGCAAGGCCGGAACGTCATGTATTTCTCCTGGATCTCCTGGCGCATACCCTCCGAATGGGTCTCCCGGTAGCGGCGGGTCAGATTATTGACAATCCCCTCAAAGCGGACCTCATGCCGCCATTCCCTTCCGTCCTTTCCCCGGTAAACAACGGGAACCTTCTCCCCCCGCGTCCCGTAGAGGATCACGTCGATCTGTTCGGGGGTTGCCTCCCGCAAAGGCGTCGCCGGGTCAAGCCCGTAATGCTTGCCTACGCTCGTTAAATACTGGAGGGACCAGGAATCCCGGTAGGCGCTCCAGGCAAGGACCGCGCCGTCCTGAAGGGATTTACTGAAATCCAGGACCTTTTCCGGATCAATCTCCATCTTTGTCCCCAGGCCGTCACATTCCGGGCAGGCGCCGTAGGGGGAGTTGAACGAGAACATCCGCGGGGTCATTTCTTCCACACTGAACCCGCAGTTGGGGCAGGCGTAATTCTCACTGTACAACTGCTCTTCCCCGGAAAGCGGGGCGACGATCACCAGGCCCTTGGCCAGCCTCAGCGCGGTCTCGACCGAATCCGCCAAGCGGGATTCGTTCCCCGGGCGGGCAACCAGCCGGTCGACCACCGCCTCGATCCAGTGCTGCTTATACTTTTCCAGCCGGATCTCCTCTTCAAGCTCCCGGATCTCCCCGTCCACCCGGACCCGGACAAACCCTTCCTTCTTCAGATCGGAAAAGACCTTGGCGTATTCGCCCTTTCTCCCCCGGACCACCGGGGCCAGGATATAAAATCTTGTTCCTTCCGGCAGTTGGTTGATCTGGTCGACAATCTGCTCTACGGTCTGGCGCTTAATCTCCAGGCCGCAATCGGGACAGTGGGGGTGGCCGACCCGGGCATAAAGCAGCCGCAGGTAATCGTAGATCTCCGTTACCGTCCCCACAGTGGAGCGGGGGTTGTTCGAGGTGGTCTTCTGGTCGATGGAGATGGCCGGGGAAAGCCCTTCGATACTGTCCACATCCGGCTTGTCCATCTGGCCCAGGAACTGCCGGGCGTAGGCGGAGAGGGATTCCACGTACCGCCGCTGCCCCTCGGCGTAAATAGTATCAAAAGCCAGCGAAGATTTGCCGGAACCGGATAGCCCGGTAAAGACCACCAGGCGGTCACGGGGGATCTCCACAGTGATATTTTTCAAGTTGTGCACCCGGGCGCCCCGGACCACAATCTTTTCTTTGCTCATGCTCATTCCTCCAGTAGCTTCTGCCATTCCCGCAATTCATCCCGGATTTTGGCCGCGGTTTCAAATTCCAGTTTCGCGGCGGCTTGCAACATCTCTTCCTCCAAGCGGGCGACGGTCGCGGCAATATCCTCTTGAGTGAGGCCTTTTTCCCGCGCCCGTTCCACTTCGTAGCGGACCTTTTCTTCAGCAACCGCACCGGCCCTGACTAGATCGCGGACGGCCTTTTTCACTGTGGCCGGGGTGATCCCGTGTTCCTTATTATAGGCCAGTTGCTTCTCCCGCCGCCGGTTGGTCTCTTTAATCGCCCGCGCCATTGAGTCGGTGATCTCGTCGGCGTACATAATCACTTTCCCCGCCACATTCCGGGCGGCCCGGCCGGTGATCTGGATGAGGGTGGTCTCGGAACGGAGGAATCCTTCTTTATCCGCGTCCAAAATCGCCACCAGGGTGACTTCCGGCAGATCCAGCCCTTCCCGGAGCAGGTTGATCCCAACCAGGACATCGAATTTCCCCAACCGGAGATCGCGCAGGATCTCCACCCGGTCCAGGGTATGGATCTCCGAATGGAGGTACCGGACTCTAAACCCGGCCTCTTCCAGGTACTCGGTGAGGTCTTCCGCCATCCTCTTGGTCAACGTGGTCACCAGGACCCGTTCGTTCCTCTCCACCCGGACCCGGATCTCCTCCATCAGGTCATCGATCTGGCCCTCCACCGGCCGGACCTCAATCTCCGGGTCAACCAGCCCGGTCGGGCGGATCAACTGCTCCACCAATTGCTCTTTGCGTTCCATTTCATAAGGTCCGGGGGTGGCCGAAACGTATATTACCTGGTTGACAGCCCTCTCAAACTCGTCAAAACGCAGGGGACGGTTGTCCAGGGCCGACGGGAGCCGGAAACCGTAACGCACCAGGGTCTCCTTGCGGGAACGGTCCCCGGCGTACATCGCCCGTAACTGCGGGATAGTTACATGAGATTCGTCGATGAAGACCAGAAAATCATCGGGGAAGTAATCCAGGAGGGTAGCCGGGGCCTCCCCCGGGCCGCGGCCGGTCAGATGCCGGGAGTAGTTTTCAATCCCCTGGCAGTACCCGACCTCCCGGAGCATCTCCAGGTCAAAACGGGTCCGCTGCTCCAGCCGCTGGGCTTCGAGGAGCTTGTCTTCCGCCCGCAACCGGGCCAGTTGCTCCTCCAACTCCTCTTCAATCGCGACAATCGCCCGTTTCATCTTCTCTTCGGTGGTGATATAGTGGGTGGCCGGATAGATGGTCACCGCTTCTTTCTCTCCCAGCAGTTCGCCGGTGAGGGGGTCAATCTCCAGGATCCGCTCAACCTCGTCCCCAAAAAACTGGACCCGGATCACATTCTCTTCGTAGGCCGGGATAATCTCCACCACATCCCCGCGCACCCGGAAGGTCCCGCGGCTGAAGCCCAGATCGTTCCTGGAGTACTGGATCCCCACCAGGCGCCGGAGGAATTTATCCCTTTCCTGCCACTCCCCGCGACGCAGGGCAATCGTCAACCCCTTATAATCCTCAGGCGAACCCAGGCCGTAAATACAAGAAACGCTGGCCACGATGAGCACATCCCTCCGCTCGAAAAGGGCGGAGGTGGCGGCGTGCCGGAGCCGGTCAATCTCCTCGTTGATACTGGCGTCTTTTTCGATATAAGTATCGGTCTGGGGGATATAGGCCTCCGGCTGGTAGTAATCGTAATAGCTGACAAAATATTCGACGGCGTTTTTCGGGAAAAACTCCTTAAACTCGCTGTATAACTGCGCAGCCAGGGTTTTGTTGTGGGCAATAACCAGGGTGGGCCTTTGCACCCGGGCAATAACCCCGGCCATGGTAAAGGTCTTTCCCGACCCGGTCACCCCCAGTAAAACCTGGTGGCGTAAGCCCTTCTCCACCCCGGCGGCCAAATTGGCGATGGCTTCCGGCTGGTCGCCTTTGGGCTCATAAGGGGCGATCAGTTCAAATCCCGCCATTTTCTTACTCTCCTGTTACCCAGTATTCGTCGCATGTACCGCGCGATGGTTATAATATCAATCCTGAACCATAGGTTAATCTACTATCAGTATTCTTCGTCGCGCGTGTGCGATGATTATAATACCAATAATTTTGGATTTTTCAATCGAACATGTATTCGATTAATATTCGCTAAAACTCCCCTGATTCCTCTCCCGGTAACCGAGATTTAAAAAAACCGCCCGGCCTGCGCGGGCGGTTTTTTTACTTCACCAGTTCCGAAACGGGGACAATCCTTACGCCGGCCGCCTGAAGACGGGGGAGAAAGCCGGCAAGGGCTTCCGCCGCCCCCGGGCGGGGATGGAGAATCCCGATGGCGCTCCCCTCTTCCAGCGCGGCCTCTAACAACTTCTCCAACTGCCGGGGGATATCTTCCGTCCCGTAATGGTCCAGAAAAAAATCCCGCCGCGCCGCCGGTACACCCAGTTCCCGGGCAGCCGCTAACGCCACCGACCCTTCAATGGTAAAACTGTCGACAAAAAAAAGCCCTTGCGCCTTAAGTTCCTCCATGACCAGGCGCATCAAGGCCGGGTCTTGGGTCCCCTTGGAGCCCATATGGTTATTGACCCCGGTAACCCCGGGGATATTCCGGATATTAGCCCTCAGCCGTTGCCGGTTCTCTTCCGCGGAAGCATCCACAAAGAGGGTCCCCGGGCCAGGCGCGTGCGCCGGATCCAGGGGCTCCAAAGGCAGGTGCAGCATTACCTCAAAACCATGGTTCTTTGCTTTTTCCGCATGGTATTGGGAATATTCACCCCAGGGCAATACCGCAAAGGTCAAGGGGGCCCCGATCGAAAAAAACGCCTCCACGGGATCCCGGACAAAACCGACATCATCCAAGATCAAAGCCACCCGGGGTTTGACCGGCAGGGAAGGGGGGAGTTCCTGCCGGGAGAAAGGACGGTCTCCCGGCAACAGGCGGGTGAGAGAGAGAAGCCCGGAACCCGCCTTCTCACCTGGGAGGAGGCACGAGGCGGCAAAAGCCGCATACCCGGGAAAAGCGGTTTCCTGGCCCGCACCGGGGTTCGCCGGAAGCGGGCTTACGGGGGCAAAACCAACGATGAGTAGCAGGGCGAGGTTGAGAAAGAGCAAAAAATCCCGGACTCTCTCCCGCCTTCCGGCCGCGTGTGCCCGGTTTCCCGGCTTTAACCCGGTCCCCCGGAGATAGCCCAGGATATAATCTATGCCGCTGCCTTTTCCCGGCACCATCCTGCTGTTTCTTCCCCCCGCCATGCTGCCCTTTTCGCCCGCCGGGCCTGGAGGATCTTCTCCCTCAAGACCTCTCTGGCCTTTTCTTCTGTTCTCGCGTCCGCTTTTTCCAGGGCCTCAATGTCTCCTCCTTCAACCGCCTTTTGCAAATTTTCATCAATCTCCGGGATAACATTGGGCTCAATCCCTGTCCCGTGAATGGAATGGCCCCCGGCTGTTAAATAACCGGCCACGGTCAGAGTCACCGCTCCCCCGTTGGCCAGGGGAATGACATCCTGAACAACGCCTTTACCAAAGGTTCTCCTGCCCACCAGGGTCCCGATCTCATAATCTTTAAGGGCCCCGGCTAAAATCTCAGCGCCGCTGGCACTCCACTCGTTGACCATGACGACCAGCGGCAGTTCCCACCTTTTCCCGGAGGGGCCGGAATAGGTCTTCACCTTTTTCCCGCGCTGGGTGACATGGACCACCGGTTTTTCCCCGGTAAAGCAGCCGGCGGTCTCCACCGCCGCGGTGAGAAGCCCGCCGGGGTTATAACGCAGGTCCAAGAGCAGCCCGGAAACCTCTTCCCCGGCTAACGAATCCAGGGCTTTCCGGAGATCCTCCGGGGTTTTCTCGTTGAACTGGAGGATATTCACCCGGCCGATCCTGCCGGCCACCGGGTCCTCTTCCACCTGCCACTCCACGGAGGGAATGAGAATCAAAGCCCGGGTCAATTCGACCGTCTCCTTCCGGCGCCTTTCGCTTTCGCCCCGCTCTATGGTGAGAGTGACCTTTGTCCCGGGCGGCCCCTTGATCTTTGCCACCGCCACCTCCAAGGCCATCCCCGCGGTGGATTCCCCGTTAATGGCCAGGATCCGGTCCCCGGCCCGCAACCCCGCTCTTTCGGCCGGGGTGTTTTTAATCGGCCTCATGATCGTTATTTGGTCATCCTTGAAGTAGGTGTAAAAACCGACCCCCCCGTAAGTCCCTTCCGTTTGCGTCTTTAACTCATTATACTCGTCTTTATTGAGGTAACGGGTATAGGGATCGCCCAAACTCGCCAGCATCCCCCGGATACTGCCGCTCCGGATATAGCTGCCGAGCAACCGGGGGAAAGGAACCGGCTCAATATAATAATACCGGACCACCGGGATCACATAAAGGGCCAGGCCGAGGTCGTGGTATTTCCCCCGCGCGATTGCCCTGCCCAGCCCCAAAAAGACCAGAAAAATAAGGAAAATACCAATCCTTCTGATTAACTTGACCCGGTTACCGGTTCCCTCTATCTGATCCATACAGGCACGCCTCCAAGCTTAACCCCATTTACTTTTATACTTAGATATGTGGCAGTCGCCCGGTATATGCCATCCATCTCCGGGCAAAGACCGGTGAGGCCTTGCTGCCTCCCCGCATCAAATCCCAAGATACCTCTTGACGGAAAGGAGGCTCCCCAGCGCCCCGAAGAGGACCCCGACCCCGAAGAACCCGCCGATAACATAAGGGGTGATCTCCGCCCTGGTCAACAGGGAAAGAACCGTTGATACCTGTCCCAGCCGGTTACTGAGAAAGGCATAGGCCTCAAGAACAATGACCACTGCAATCAGCGCGCCGCCAATCCCCAGGATAATGCCTTCCAGCATAAAAGGCCAGCGGATAAACCAGTCGGTGGCCCCCACCAGTTTCATGATTTCAATCTCTTTCCGCCGGGCGTATACCGTCATCTGGATGGTATTGACGACAATATAAAGGACGGCCAGCATAACCAGGAACAGGAGGCCAAAGCCCAGTACCCAGATGAGGCGGACGGCAAGATGCAAAAGCCGGACAAAATCCCGGCCATAAACGACTTCGTCAACCCCGGCCACCCTCCGGACCTGCCCGGCGATTTTCTCTACATCCGCGCCCCGGGCCGGGTGGATATTGAAACTGTTTGGCAGCGGGTTCTCGCCGTCAAGAAACAACCCCTTATTGCCCAGGGCCTTCTCGAGCCAACGGGCGCCTTCCTCTTTCGAGACGAATTCCACCCTCTGCACCCCGGGGATTGCTTGAATTTCTGCTTTCAGTAACTCATGATTGCGGGCGCTCTCACTTAAAAAAGCCCGTATTTCTATCCTGCCCAGGGCAAGATTACCGAAATACTGGAGATTGGTGGTGATCAAGGAGAAGACGCCAAGCAAAACCAGGGCGATGGCAATAGTTCCCATGGCCGTCAATGACATCAACCGGTTCCGGACAAGCCCGCGCCAGGCTTCGCGGAAGAAATACCTGAAAGTCCTAAGCTTCAACCGCATAGCCTCCTTTGCTCTCATCCCGGACCAGCCGGCCCTTTTCCAGGGCAATCACCCTTTTTTGCATGCGGTTGACAATCTCCCGGTTATGGGTGGCCATGACAATGGTTGTGCCCCGCCGGTTAATCTCCCGGAGAAGCTCCATAATCTCCCAGGAAGTATCCGGATCAAGGTTCCCGGTGGGCTCATCCGCCAAGAGCAGCAGCGGCCGGTTAACGATGGCCCGGGCCAGGGAAACCCGTTGCTGTTCCCCCCCGGAGAGTTCGGAGGGGAAGACCTCGGCTTTATGGATGAGTCCCACCAGGTCCAGAACAAAATTGACCCGTTTCCGGATCTCCCCCGGGTCAACCTCTATAACTTCCAGGGCAAAGGAGACATTTTCCCGCACAGTTTTATTGGGAAACAACTTATAATCCTGAAAAATATAGCCTATCCGCCGGCGGAAAAAGGGGATCTCCTGTTTTTTCAGGAGCGCCACGTTTCTCCCGGCCACCGAGAGAAAACCGTCCGTCGGGGTCTCCCTGCGGATGACCAGGTTCAGAAAGGTGCTTTTCCCGGCGCCGCTGGGGCCCACCAGGAAGACAAATTCTCCTTTTTTTATATGGAGCGAGAGATTCTCCAAGGCGAGCACGCCGTTGTCATATTTTTTCGTCAGCCGCCTGGCTTGAATCAACAGCCCTCACCTCTCTCCCCATGTGCAAACAGGCATGCACAAATGTTCCTGCTGACTTTTTTCGACATCACCCGGTGATCTCCTGCTGTCCGCTTTTTACCGCCCGCCGGCAGCACGGGCGTTGGCAAAAAAAAACCGCCCTTCAGGGGGGGTATCACCCTTCCGGGCGGGGTAATAAAGAACGATTTAACCGCGATTCAGCCGGGACCGGACATAAGGGATGAGGCCGCCGGCGGCGATCAGTTCCTGCATGAACTTGGGGAAGGGCGTAGCTTGATAAACCCGGCCGGTGGTGAGGTTGGTAATCTTCCCCTCCTCCAGGTTGATCTCCAGTTCTTCTCCGGCTTTTACCTCCCTGGCCGCTTCCGCGCACTCCAGGATCGGCAGGCCGATATTGAAGGCATTCCGGAAAAAGATCCGCGCAAAGGTGGCAGCCACCACACAGGAGACGCCGGCCGCCTTGATGGCCAACGGGGCATGCTCCCGTGAACTGCCGCAACCAAAGTTATTCCCGGCGACAATGATCTCACCGGGTTGGACCCGCCGGGCAAATTCCGGGTCAGCATCCTCCATGCAATGGGCCGCCAGTTCCTTCGGGTCCGAAGTATTGAGATAACGGGCGGGAATAATGACATCCGTGTCGATATCATCCCCAAACCGCCAGACTTTCCCCTTAATTACCATCACCAGCCACCTCCTCGGGATGGGCAATCCTGCCTTTTACCGCCGAGGCCGCCGCCACCGCCGGCCCGGCCAAATAGACTTCGCTCTCGGGGTGCCCCATGCGCCCGACAAAATTCCGGTTGGTGGTAGCCACCGCCTTTTCACCACGGGCCAGGATCCCCATGTGTCCCCCGAGACACGGCCCGCAGGTCGGGGTGGAAACAACCCCCCCGGCCTCGATAAAAATGGAAATCAACCCTTCTTTCAGGGCCTGCAAATAGATCTCCTGGGTTCCCGGGATCACAATCAGGCGGACCTCCGGGTGTACCTGCTTCCCTTTGAGCAACTGGGCTGCTTCCCGCAGGTCTTTCATGCGCCCGTTGGTGCATGAGCCGATCACCACCTGGTCAATCCGGACATCCGTGACCTGGCTGACCGGCCGGGCGTTCTCCGGCAGGTGCGGCAGGGCCACCTGCGGTTCCAACTGGGAGACGTCAAACTCGTACTCCTTGGCATATTCCGCCTCCGGATCGCTGGCGTAGACCTTGTAGGAGCGCTTAAGGCGCCCCTCAATATAGGTGAGGGTCTTCTCATCCACCGGGAAGATCCCGTTTTTCGCCCCCGCTTCAATCGCCATATTGGCCATGGTAAACCGGTCATCCATTGTCAAAGCAGCCACCGCTTCCCCGGTAAACTCCATGGCTGAATATAAAGCGCCGTCCACCCCGATGCGGCCGATGGTGTAAAGGATCAAATCCTTCCCGCCGACCCAGGGCGGGAGCGTCCCATAGTAATGAAAGCGGATTGACGGCGGGACTTTCAGCCAGACCTCGCCAAGGGCCATGGCGGCCGCCATATCCGTGCTGCCCACTCCGGTGGAAAAAGCGCCCAATGCCCCGTAAGTACAGGTATGGGAGTCGGCGCCGATCACCAGATCCCCCGGCCCGACCAACCCCTGCTCCGGGAGGAGGCAATGCTCAATTCCCATTCTGCCGACCTCAAAATAATTGACGATCCCGTATTTTTGGGCGAACTCCCGCACCATCTTGGCTTGCTCCGCGGATTTAATATCCTTGTTCGGGGTAAAATGGTCAGGAACCAGGGCAATCGCCTCCGGATCAAAGACCTTATCCACCCCGATCCGGGCAAACTCCTTAATCGCCACCGGCGCGGTAATATCATTACCCAAGACCAGGTCAACCCGGGCGTTGATCAACTCTCCCGGTTTTACCTCTTCCTTGCCGGCGTGCGCCGCCAGGATCTTCTCTGTCATCGTCATTGCCATCATTCTCACCTACCGTTCCTCCATGTTTTGCAACCGGACGTATTCCTAATATTATAACACCGGTTTTATACAGTTTCAATAATATATGCCCTATCCTCAAAAGGCGATGACCAACCCGCCCTCATTCCCATAGACCGTGGTGATCCCGGAGGCTTCAAAAATAATCACATCTTTGAAATTGAAGCGTTCCCGGATCTTCTCATAAAGCTGCTGTGCCTTCTCAAAACAGTTGATATGGGCAATCCCGCAGATTCTTTTCTCAAGATTGCTACCGGTTTCGGCGATTAAATCGATAAGTCTCTGCATTGCCCGTTTTGTGCCCCTGACCTTATCCACCAGGGCAATGGTCCCTTCCGGGCTCCGGCCAAAGACCAACCGGATGTTAAGGGCCGAGCCCAACCGGGCCATCATCTTGCTGACCCGGCCCGATTTGACCAGGTTGTCTATGGACTCAAGAAAACCGTAGGTGTGCAGGTTTTCAATATAATCGTTGACCTCTTCTACAATCTCCGCTTCTTCCTTTTCTTCCTCGATCAACTCAAGAACCTTCAGGGTGACCAAGGTCTGGCCGACGGTGGCATTTTTGGAGTTAAAGACATGAATAAAACTGGCGTCCTTCTCTTTCCTGGCCATCTCCGCGGCGAGCACGGCATTGGCGTACGAACCGCTAAGTTTGGAGGAGACGGTCACTACAAAGACAGAATCTTCGCCGGTAAATTCCCGGAGATAATCCCATGGCGAGGGGCTGGCGGTCTTCGGCGCCTCCGGTGACTCCTTCATCGCCCGCAGCAGCTCTTTCAGATCAAGGTTGTCATCATCCACAAATTCCCGGTCGCCAACGGAGATCGTCAAAGGTACCCGCGTAAACTTGCCACGAAGGTCCTTATTGACATCACCGGCGCTGTCGGTAATCAATTTCACACGTTTCAAAATGATTCTCCTCCCACTTATATACTGCAAATGCTGGAGTAATACCATGGGAAAACTGTTCCCGCCAGACTTACTTATTGTATTTTATTATACCATAAATCCACAGGACAAATTTCACAAGAATGCAATTTCCCATTTGCGTAAATCCTGTTATTTATTTTCAAAAACCCTCTTTTTTTGTGATATAATTAAATGTATACAAATCATGGAAAAGGGGGCTTTCCATGGGCAAAGTGGTGATTATTGGTGCGGGAATCGGGGGGTTAATGGCCGGAAACTTACTGGCCAGGAAAGGACATCAGGTAACTATCTTTGAGTCCCATACAACCCCCGGTGGTTATACTGCCGGCTTCTGGCGGAACGGGTTCTATTTTGAGAGCGGTACATTATCCTTTGAGGCGTTTCCTGCAAGCAACAGATCTACCCGGCGGATTATGTCATCGCCGCCTGTGATTATAAAAAGACCTTTTTGAAGCTGCTTGACGACCCATCGGTTGTTCCGGCGGAGTTTTTGGCCAAAGTGGAAAAGACCCCGGTCTCTGAAGGGATTGTCACCGCTTATCTTGGTTTGTCCCTTCCCAATGAAAGGTTACAGGCATATTTAAAACCTCCCCATGTCTATTATCTTGAGGATAATGCCGGTGCTGAGCTCCGCGACCCGGCGGACCGGGATTATTTCAAAAAAACCGGCGCCTCGCTTTATTCTCCTTCTCTGCTTAATAGGAAGCTGGCGCCGGAAGGCAAGTCTTCGTTAATGATCCAGTCTTTTGCTCCCACCGGATGGATGAATAACTGGGGCGGCGGGAACAAGGAACTTTATCAAAAACTAAAAAAAGAAGTTCTGACCGCCCTGATCGACAAAGCCCGGGAGATCATCGCCGATCTCCACGATCATGTGGAATTTGCCGATTTGGCGACACCTTTGACCTATGAACGGTATACCCACAATACCGGCGGCGCCACCTCCGCCTGGAGTTGGAATCCGCAGAATAAATTCCACAAGAGCTTGATGAAAAGTCATGTGGAAACACCAGTAAAGAACCTTTATATCGGTTCCTGCTGGGCAATGCAGATCGGAGGGATCCCGGGTGCGATCAGCGCGGCTTATGAGTGTGCGAAAAGGATAAAGTAGGATGGATCAACCAGTCTGATTATACGATCGCAACCAACTCAATATCGAAAATCAGATTCTGTCCGGCTAAGGGATGATTCGCATCCAACTTGATACTTGTCTCTGTTACCTCAACCACTCTGACCAAAAAGCCTTCCCTTCCCTCCTGGTTAACCTCTAAATGCTGGCCTACCTCGGGTTCCAATCCAGGAGGGATTTGTTCCCTCCCAACTTCCAGCACCAACTCTTCATAATGCGGACCGTACCCCTCATCCGGCGTGAGATTGATTGTCTTGGTCTCCCCC
This sequence comes from Bacillota bacterium, assembly GCA_012727895.1. Classification (GTDB taxonomy): domain Bacteria; phylum Bacillota; class UBA4882; order UBA10575; family UBA10575; genus JAAYGG01. The sequence goes on along the minus strand of JAAYGG010000015.1, from coordinate 21,580 downwards.
GGGGTCATCCCGATCACCGCTTTTTCGAACCCGGGGATTATTCGGCCTTCTCCAATCGTGAACTCCAATGCTTCACGATTCTCCGTGCTGTCAAAGATTTGCCCGTTCTCCAATCTTCCCGTGTAATTCACCTTTACAGTATCACCCTGCTTAGCCTGGCTCATGCCGCCACTCCTTTCTTCTAGTAATCATACCCTCAGTTGCCCGGTTTAATCTTGCTGAAAAAATCCCTCAGTTGATCACGTTTTACAGAGGAATCAAAATGTTGCAGGACAACCTCGATATTGACAGGGTCGATGATTTTATCAGCTATGCCCTTTATTAGCTCTTCCCGCCGGTTGTCAAAGGTATATAAGGCAACCAATTTTTCCAGTTGCGAACAGGTTATTTTCCCATTGGCCAGGGATTTCTGGATTAGTTTTGTCTTGGCCGAATCCGTTATCTCTTTTTTAACATTGTTATAGAGAATAAAAAAGGCCTCGTCACCCATGATGTTATGATAATGGGACGGACCGCCAATGACCCCGACGATCAGCTCTCTTGTTTCATTCATTATCTTAACGGCTTCTCTTCTTTCATGAGGGCTCAGGTACTTGAAATACATGTTTTCTATGTAATTCAGGTTATGTATGATTCTGCTCTCCGGATCAGCCCTAAAAGGGGAGGTGTGCGAATAGGCGATTCCCACACAAACCAGGAGGATACCAAGGGAAATTAATCTTTTCATAGATACCCCCCTCAGAAGGTTGTGGTCTCATAGTACCATTAACTGTTACTGTTGTCAATAAACAGCTACAACAATTTTACTTATAACTGCAGGGCCCAAATTAGTAATTTAAAACAACCACTTCCGCAACGGCGCCCCTGCCATTACTCTTGGCATTAATTGCCCGGTTTGCCCGGACTGTTTCAATCCGGAATCCCTTGTACAATTCAAGGATAAAGGGGGTATACGAGTTGCTGAGCATACAGAAACAGCCCTTTGCGGCCAGTTCCGTAAAGACCGCGGCCAGGTCCAACTGGTCGTCTTCGGAAAAACTTCCCGCCGTGTAGCCGGTAAAATTGGCGGTTCTACTCAACGGGTGGTAAGGCGGGTCAAAATAAAAAAAATCTCCCGGCGCGGCAAGTTCAACCAATGAACGAAAATCCCGCACTTCAATAGTGGCGCCCTGCAACGCACAACTGGCCGCTGTCAGCAGTTCCGCATCGAGGATCTTCGGTTTTTTGTAGCGGCCGATCGGCACGTTAAAGTGGCCTTTTTTATTTACCCGGTAAAGACCGTTGTAACAGGTCCGGTTCAAGTAAATGGTGCGCGCCGCCCTTTCCGGACCGCTCAAAGCAGCCAAACCGCCCGGTAGCCGGTCAAGGTTGCGGATCCGGTAGTAATAATCCCGGGAATGTCTCTCTTTATGGACGGCAAGGATCTTTATCAGCTCGTCCGGGTCATCCCTGACCACCAGATAGGTGTTGATCAGTTCCTCGTTGTTATCAAAGAGATAGGCGGCGCCGGAGAGTCTCCCTGTATTCCACAGGTGAAAAAAAACGGCGCCGCCGCCAAGAAAAGGCTCGAAATAACGGCGGAAACCGGTGGGGAAATACTCCTCATAATCCGCCAAAAGCTGCTGCTTGCCCCCGGCCCACTTCAAAAAGGGCTTGGGAACAGTACTTCCCCCGTTGCGGACTGCGGGGTTGCTCGGTTGTAGAGAATAACCATTGGTCTCTGGTATCATTTTTCTCCATTTCCCTGGATATTCGCAGTCAGCCGGCATCCGCCGGTATAATAATGCCTGAATACGAGAGCTATTGTGCAAAACTCCAGGCATCAAAGGCAAAGGCCTCGCCGGTAAAGACAAAGAACAGGTCATGCCGGCCTTGGACCTTCTCCACAGCAACAGTTACTTCGACAAACTCCTCCATACTTCCTGTCTGGGGGACCTCCACTTTTCCAATGGCCTCGCCCTCCGGGTCGCCGATCCGGATGGTGATGGTATTCCCCGCAGAAACGCTGGCGACTTTCGCCGTAAAGCTCTTGGGGCCCGTTTCCCCAAAGTCCACCCCGGCCAGGCCGATGAAACTGCCGGTGGTCATACCGGTGACCACCATGTTAACCTCGCCAAAAATTGCACTCCTTTCCTTCGTCGGTTCCGTAGTGATCCCGGCATTCCAGGCCATGGTCTCCGCCTCGTTCTCCCGGTAGGGGTTAAAGGGTTTTACCTGTTTGACACCGGCGAAAGAGCCTTTGACCGGTTGGATGACCCCGTCGGCAGTAATCGTCATCTCCTCCACGTGGGTACTGCGGTACCCGGCGGAGATCCCCATAATGTTCTCCAGGAGCCGGGTATGGTAGAAGAAATACCATTTGCCGTTGAACTCCACAAAACTGTGGTGGTTATTGCCGTAACTCCCGAAGTACACCCCCGGGTTTCTGAAGATGACGCCCTGGTATTCCCATGGCCCCAGCGGGTTGTCACTGGTCATGTAGGCGATAACCGCCTTTTCCGGCGCGTCTTTCCCGGCGGGCCGCTCCGCCCAGTTGGTGCAGTAGGAGTAGTAATAAGTATCGCCGATCTTGTTGACAAAAGCGGCCTCAAAAAACCAGGGCGCCTCCACCACTTGCGGGGTACCGGCAAGGCTGATCATATCATCGCCTAATTGTACCACCCGGCCGGTATTGGGCATCTCCTCCTTCCCTTCCGGGACCCCGCCGCCGAAATAGAGGTAGGCCTTGCCGTCGTCATCCACCAGGACGGCGGGGTCAAAGAGCCAGACCACATCGGCACAGTTCGGGGTGGCCCTTGTCACCAGCGCCTCGCCCAGGGGGTCCGTATACGGCCCCACCGGGTGGTCGGCGGTCAAGACCCCGATGCCATTCCCCGAATTGGCGAAGTAAAGGAAGAACCGGTCTTTCCCGTCGATTTTTTTATAGGTTACCGTCGGCGCCCAGGAATTCCGCGCCCAATCGGTTATGCCGGTCCACCCGTCCTCAGCAATCTCCCATCCGGCCTGGATCCACCCGTGGTCCGTCCAGTTGACCATGTCATCGGAGGAAAGGCAGTTAATGGAGTTAATCTCGCCGTAGGTGTTTTCAACAATTTCTCCCTCGTGGTTCCTTTGGATCACGTCATGGGTCATATAGACGTAGACCCGCCCGTCATAGACCATGGCATACGGATCCGCGCCGAACCTCTGGGTCATGATGGGGTTATGGTCGGCCAGGTCTTTATAGGCTTCCGGTCCTGCAGTGTCATCCGCGTGCACACGGCTGCCCGCCGGATCCGTAATGCCACCCGCCAAAAACAGAACCGCCACGACTAAGAATAGCCACCGGACTTGCCGCCTGTTCATGCTTATCCCTCCTGTCTCTCTTTTCTTATTTCTCCTAAATTCTCCTTCTCATAAATCAACCCTTAAAACCAAACCCCTTACCCTCCGCCGGCGCCCCGATCCGGAAATAATCAAAATCCACAAAGCCGCCGGGTTCTTCTGTCGCATAGTTGAAGAGGGCAAACCGGTAGCCCATGAAATGGGGGATGGTATAGGCCATTTGCAGAGGCTCCCCCACCGCTTGCCATTCTTCCCCGTCAAGGCTGGCAAAGAAATACGCCTTATCCGCCCGGTTCTTATAGTCGATGTCAATTCTTAAATAGACCCGTTCCTGGGTGACGGGGATCCGCGCCCTCTCCTTTGGCGGGTCGCAACTGCCGTCCACCATGACAAGATATTTGTTCTCCCCGGCGCCTTGCGTACGTGTACACACGACCCCGGTAAAACCGTACTTCTTTTGCAGAACGCCAAGGCCGGCCACGTCCCCCGCTTTCATCCCGCCAGTCTCCATGGCGATCCTGGCTGAACATTCCGGCCCAAAGGTCCTCTGCGTAAGGGTGTTTACCGCATCGAGCAGGCCCGTGGCGACCCTCCCGTTGACCAGCCGCAGATACCCGGGGCGATCGCGCAGGGACCAGTATTTGTTATCGGGGTTGTGGTTCCACTGCCATACAAGCTTGAGCTCGTCCCGGTCGAACTCATCAGAGGCAACCGTGGTTGACAGCGGGGTTGACGCCATAGTTGCCAACGGAGGCGATGACGTGGTCAACAACACCGGCCACCCGTCTTCCCAGACCACCGGGAGGAGGTAGGGGATGCGCCCGACCGCCCCATGGTCCTGGAAGAGCATGGCATACCACTGGCCGTCAGGAGTGTCCACCAGTCCTCCCTGGGCGATCCCTGCTTCCCTGAGGATGACCCGGCCTTCGTAGGGGCCGGTGATCCGGTCCGCCCTGTAGACCAACTGGGTGCGCATGGCGTACGGACCGCAACCCTCCCGCGGCCAGGTGATCAAGAATATGTAATATCTCCCGTTAACCTTATGGATATGGGCGCCTTCGGCCGGCACGTAAAAACTGGTACCGGCGATGCGGCCGGCCCCGGGGATAATTACCTGGTTAAGCCCGCCTTCTTTCACCGCGTCCACTTCCGCGGTCAACTCAACAACGCCAATATCGCCACTGCCATAGACCAAATAAACCCTGCCGTCGTTATCAAAGAGCAGGGAGGGATCATGATAGACTCTGTCCAGGGTCACCTCCGCCCAGGGACCCTTCTCCGGATTGGCGGTCTTGAAAATGTGGGTTTTCCCGGTTGTGTAAGAGAAAGTAACCAGGTAATAGAGGCCGTTGTTATACCGCAAACTGCTGGCCCATGACCCCTGCCCGTAAGCGTTCTCGCCGTTCCTGAGGGACAGTTGGTCGCTGTCAGCCAGTTGGTCATAGACATAATTGACAATCTCCCAGTGCAGCAAATCATGGGATCTCATGATCGGCACACCGGGGGACAGGTGCATGGTGGTACTGCTCATATAATAGACAGGGCGCCCGTCCGCGCCGTCCACCCTGATCACAGAGGGGTCGGGAACATCGGCCCAGATCAGCGGGGCCAGGCGTGTATGATGGCGGCTTTTCATTTTCTCGTCTCCTCGCAGCAGTGCCAGTTGTGGGGCTGCAGTATTGTATTTTTGCCGCCCCACAACCGGCAAACCCTGACCTGCACAGTCCAGTCTAATTATGACGCCTTGCTCAAGAGGGCAGTTTCTTTAGGCGGATGACATTCCAGGAGAGCTTGGGCAGGAGAGCCCGGAGGAAACCCTCTTCCATGCGGGCCTCTCCTTTATTGTGCGGCACGACATTATCCGGCTCTTCCTTTGTATTTCTTGCCTTGAGATCTTCATGTTCAAGGACGAGATGCTCGACTACCTGGTAACCCGCGAACTGGGCCAAACGGGCCTCAAGAAGCAGCGGCTGGTCCGTATCCCTGTTCACCGCAAAGATTGTCAGTTCCTCCCTTTCCTCCCCGGCCACCGCTGCTGCGGCCAGATAGGGGACGTCCGTGTAGTCTTTCGCATCATAGCACGGCGACGAAATCACCGGCTGCAAGACCCGGCCCCTTCCGTACCGGGAAGCATGGAGATACGGGTAGAAGATGGTCTGGCGCCATGCCGGGCCCAAGTTTTCCGTTAAAATCGGGCCGATGACATTGACCAGCTGGGCCAGGCAGCCGATTTTCACCCTGTCGGCATGGTTCAAGAGGGTAATCAGCATGCACCCGACCACCAGGGCGTCTTCAAAAGTATAGGCATCTTCCAGTTGGGGCGGGGCAAGGCTCCAGCGTTCCACCTTCTTGTCGGCCTCGTTCGAATGGTACCAGACATTCCATTCGTCAAAGGAGAGGTTGATCTGTTTCTTACTGCGCACTTTCTCCCGGACATAATCGCAGGTGGCCACGACCGTGCGGATAAACTCATCCATCTCCAGGGATTTCGCCAGAAAATTACGGGTATCGTTTTCCTGGTTCCCTAGATAAGTATGAAGAGAGATATAATCCACATGTTCATAAGTATGCTCGAGCACCGTTGCTTCCCAAGCGGGGAAGGTCGGCATGCCCCGGCCGGAACTCCCGCAGACCACCAGTTCGATACTGGGATCCACCCATTTCATCACCTTTGCGGTTTCACAGGCGATGCGCCCGTATTCTTCGGCGGTTTTGCGCCCGATCTGCCAGGGCCCGTCCATCTCGTTCCCCAGGCACCAGAGTTTAATCTCATGGGGCTCCGGGTAACCGTGGGCTTTCCTGAGATCGCTCCAGTAACTCCCGCCCGGGTGGTTGCAGTATTCCACCAGGTTCCGGGCGGCATCGGGCCCCCGGGTCCCCAGGTTCACGGCGAGCATTACTTCAGCGCCGGCTTTCCGCGCCCAGGTGACAAATTCATTGGTCCCCACGGTGTTGGGTTCTCTCACTCCCCAGGCCAGTTCCAACCTGACCGGCCGCTGCTCCCTGGGACCCACCCCGTCTTCCCAGTTATACCCGGAGACGAAATTACCGCCCGGGTAACGGACGACCGGGACCCGTAACTCCCGGACCAGTTCCAGCACATCCCGGCGGAACCCGTCCTCGTCGGCCAGCGGGTGGGCGGGTTCATAAATCCCGCCGTAAATCGCCCGCCCCAAGTGCTCGATAAAAGCACCGAAAAGCCGCTTGTCGGTGGTACCGATTATGTATTCCTTGTCCAAAACCAACCTTGCCTTTTTATAATCCCCCATCTTTCTTTCTCCTTTCCCCTGGACGGATTATTCCCGGTACGCCATTGGCAACTCGTGTTTACAGCAGATGTACGGACAAGTAACGCAGAGATCCGGACCACTTTAATCATAATATATTAAGGCTTCAATACCAAATTAAAATAATAACAGAAAACAGCGATGAGCAAGGGTTAGCTTGTGGATTCCTCATGTACGGATGGGTTTTCCCTTTTTCTGCCCGCGCGGCACTTGCACCGGACCATCATAAAGAAACCGGCACTGGAAAGCGAACGCATTAATACCGTGAGTTCCATATAATAAATTACCGCTCCAATAAGGAGGGCTCCCATGCGGCCAACCGCTTCCCCACCCGTGCCCGGCTTTCTCCGGTATTTGGAGCGGGAATACGGGATTGTCGGGGTAAAACCCTTTGCCCCGCCCAACAAATTGGGTTTTCATTACTTCACCGGGGAAACGCCGGAAAAAAAGAAGGTCTTCATCAAGTTGGAGGGAAGGGTGGAACGGGCCTCCGCCCGCGAGGCCTTCTTCATCCGCCTCCTGCGGAAATCCGGCAAAGCCGGGTTTTTCCCGAAAGTCCTCGCCTGCCGGACGAAAACGCCCTTCGCTTTTATTGCCACGGAGTTTATCGAAGGGCAGACCCTTGAGAAATTCCTCGGCCAAAACCGGCGCGACCCGAAAATCCACCGGCCGCTGCTGGAACAATTCTGCTCCATCTTGGAGGTTTTACACGGGGCCGGGGTGATTCACCGTGATGTCCGCCCGCCCAACTTAATTGTGCGCACGAAAAAAGACCCCTCTTTCCTCAGAGTTGTCTTGATTGATTTCGCCTATGCCCTCCGCCTTAAGCCGCCCCTGGGTGAACTGCCGTTTGTCGCAGCAAATACCGCCATCCTCAGGAAACTGGGGACCGGCTACAAACCCCGGGAATTCCTGTGGGATGACGCCTTCGCCTTTGCCAAGATCGCCGCGGAAACTGATCCCTGTTACAAAGAGAACTACCCGGAGATCTATTCCTTCCTCTCCGCAAAGACCGGCAAACTTACCTATGCCTTTAGTGGATAACGAAACAAGGTAAAGAAAAAAACAGGAAAAAGGAGGAATATCCTTCGCGAAGTGCAAATAATCAACTAATCCAATTTTATCTCACGGAGGCGGTTGCTGTGTCGAAGAGGTGCATAAAAAGATTCATCTGGGTGATCACCGGTCTTTATCTGTTTTTAGCTCCTGTGGCTTGCGGAGAAACCGAAGAAAACAGCCTCTTGAATATGGTGGACAACCTCTATGCCCGGCGTTGTGAATCCCCGGAAACTTCCCGGTGGATGATGGAAATAATAGAAGAAAACTTAAATGCGCACGGGGAAAATCCCGCCGATTATGAACTGCTCTGGCGGGCGGCCCGCGGGTATCTCTTCCTGGGTGACCACGCGGAGGAGAGCAAAGAAAAGATCCGCCTCTATGAAAAGGGAAAGGAATACGCGGAGCAGGCCACAATGGTTAACAGCGAGGGTTATGAAGGCTTTTTTTACCTGGGAGTATTACTCGGCAGCATCGGACAGGAACGGGGGGTAATGAACAGCCTTTTTATGGTCAAACCAATGCGGGAGGCGTTGGAGCGGTGCCTGGAGATCGACCCGGAACGGCCCCTGGCCTATAACCCCCTGGCGCAACTCTATTGGAAAGCCCCGGGACGGCCGCTGAGTATCGGTAATATCAAAACCGCTTTTCAACTGGCGGAAAAACTGGTGGCCTTGTCTCCGGACTCCCCTTACGACTGGTACATATACGGCTGTATCGCCCTGGAGGCAAAAAAACCCGATCTGGCCATAGAGGCCTTTACCAAATGCCTCTCCCTTCCCGAGGATCCCGAAGACCCGAAGATGGACCGCGAGGCCAAGGAATCTGCCCGGGCCGAGTTGGCCAAGTATAAAAATTGATCTAAAAATTTTACAAAGGATACGCATAATATTGCAGGAGATGGCGGTTTTTCACAGAATAAAAAAGAGTTGTACCTCCGGCATGTTTCTGCTTGGATAAACAGGTATACGGCGTCTCCAAGCACAAAACATACTTCCGGGTGCGGCATCATATTTATACCACAGGAGGTTGGTCAGTTTGAAGAAGAAAGTTATTATCATGGGTGCGGCAGGAAGGGACTTCCATAATTTTAACACCTATTTCCGGGATAATGAGAATTATGAAGTTCTGGCCTTTACCGCAACACAGATCCCCGACATCCACGGGAGAAAATACCCGCCGGCCTTAAGCGGTCCCCTTTACCCGGAAGGGATCCCCATTTACGACGAGGCGGATTTGGCGGCCCTGATTAAGGAGAACAACGTGGACGAGGTGATCTTTGCCTACAGCGACGCCTCCCACGAATATGTGATGAACCGGGCCTCCCTGGCCATGGCCGCCGGCGCGGATTTCCGCCTGATGGGGCCAAAAACCACCATGCTTGACGCCCGTGTCCCGGTGATCTCTGTTTGCGCCGTCCGTACCGGCGTCGGCAAGAGCCAAACCACCAGGAAAGTGGCGAAGATCATCCAGGAGATGGGGAAAAAGCTGGTGGTCATCCGTCACCCCATGCCCTACGGCGACCTGGAAAAACAGGCCTGCCAGCGGTTTGCTTCCTATGAGGATCTGGATAAACACGACTGCACCATTGAAGAGCGGGAAGAGTATGAACCCCATATTGAAAAGGGTTTTGTGGTTTATGCCGGTGTTGACTACCAGAAAATCCTGGCTGAGGCGGAGAAGGAGGCCGACGTGATCCTTTGGGACGGTGGCAACAATGACCTGCCCTTCTACCGTCCCTTGTTGCATATAGTCCTCGTCGACCCGCACCGGCCCGGGCATGAACTGCGTTACCATCCCGGGGAAACCAACTTCCGCATGGCCGACGTCCTGCTCATCAATAAGATAGAAACCAGCTACCCCGAGAACGTGGAGAAGGTCCGCGAGAATATCCGGCGGGTCAACCCGAAAGCCACCGTCATCGAGGCCGCTTCGCCCATCTTCATTGACCAGCCCGGCCTTTTGGCGGGTAAACGGGTTTTGGTGGTGGAGGACGGCCCCACCCTCACCCACGGCAATATGGAATACGGCGCCGGAGCCATCGCCGCCCGCAAATACGGCGCTGCCGAACTGGTCGACCCCCGGCCCTACGCGGTTGGGAGTATCGTTGATACCTTCGCCAAATACGGCCATCTCTCCAATGTCCTCCCGGCTATGGGGTACGGCAAGAAACAAATTGCGGAACTGGAGGAGACAATCAAACGGGCGGAGGCCGATGCGGTGGTCATCGGTACACCCATTGACCTCCGGCGCCTGATCAAGATTGATAAGCCGGCGGCCCGGGTCCGTTACGAACTCCAAGAGATTGGCGAACCGACCCTGGAAGAGATTATCAAGGAAAAGCTGGGATAAGAAATCCCACAAAGAATCCCTACCCAAAATGGGTAGGGATTCTTTTCTTTTCCCTCTTTATCCTCTCCATTTTCCCCTTTATACTCTCTTCCGGATGCTTTCGTTTCGTGACTGTATTCCCGGGGTTTCTTAATAATCATAAAATATCTCTACTTTTTTTACCGACTTCTCTTTATCCCGGAGCTCGGCAAGGAGGGCCTTTGTGAAACTGTTTATATTATATTTTTCGATCTCGTCCAGGCCAATCCAGATATAATCCTCTGCCTCTTCATTTAAGACAACATTGGAGGAGTCAGTTTTACATACATAATCGATAAAAATAAAATGCTTCTTTTCTTGAGAAGTATCGCTGGATATGAACTCTTTTAAAGCCAGCAGCCGGATATCGTAGATCTTTAACCCGGTTTCCTCCAATATCTCTCTTTTTAACGCTTCTTCCATCTTTTCTCCCAGCTCGATGTGGCCGCCAGGGATCATATATTCCCCATGCCATTTACAGGACTTGCAGAGAAGTATTTTCTTCTCCGGGTTAAAGATAACAGCCCCGACAGTCGGCGCAGGATATTTCATGGCGCTCACCGGTCTCCCCGTTAAAAGGCCAGGGTATAGACGGCGGCAATCGACCCGTCCGGCCGTGGGAGGATCGTCAACTGGCCCCTGGCTTTCTGCGCCTCTTCATACTCATCCAACATCCGCTCGGGGGGAGACTTGACCAGGAAATAATAGAGGCTGGACGCGCCAAAGATTATGGCGTTGTATGTATTGAAATTCGTGTCTCCAACATGCCAATAATCCGGTTGAGCGATAAGATGATACAAACACAAAGCCCCGCTGAAGGTGGCTGAAGAAAGCCTTTCCACCTTTGCCTTAGTCGCAGAGTGCACCAACACGGCATAGGCTTCCGCTTCCCGTTCATGGGGGTCTTCAATCTTCCTTATCCGTTTATACTGGGTTTCCACATAACCCGGTACAAAAAGACAGTACAGGCCTCCCCCGGCTGTTATCACCCCGGACACGAAGAAAAACGTCCCCACTTCCGAGTTGCCCTCACTGGCGGCAACCCCAAGCCCGATAAAGAGAAAGCCCAACCCGGTCAGGGTTCCGCCACTGACTATCCTTTGGGATCTCTCATCCTGCGCCAAGGTCGCGACGAAGCTCTCGGCCGAAGACCCTCTACGGACCGGCTGCGCCAGCTCCACGTGGGCAAAGAGCGGCGCGTCTGCGCCTGCGGCGTATCCCGGTAGAAAATTCCTCTCCAATGTAATGCGCGATTCTTTGGCCTGTACCGGCGAACCTATAGAAACCAACAGAAAGGCCAAAAAAACTATTATTCCTGTTTTTCTCATTTTTTCTCTTTTCCTTCCCACCGGACGCCGCCGGTAAATATTCAGATCTTATTAAGAGTATAGTATATTATAGCATAATTGTTAAGGCCAGGAAATAAAAACTTCGTTATTTACCTTTACCGGTTCTGCCGGATGCGACCCGCTTGCCGTTGATCACATATTCCAGTTTTTTAATCTGCACCCGGCCGGCGGTATAATCCCCGTACTCCATCCCGAACTCCAGGGAACCCAACCAGAGCTTGCCGTTTCTCTGGTGTCTCTCCCTGATATAATCAATAAAAGACTTTATATTTACTTCCTCCGGAATCCTCCCTTTCTCTTTTATCCGGAATTGATGGTAATGCCATTGCCATTCCCCTTCACCCCACTCGTCCTTTGACAAGCAATACGCATACTCATACGGGCCGTCTTGCACAGCTTCGGCATCCTCCCATTCTTCTTCTTTTGGGTCCCACGGCACATCTTTCCAATCAAACCAGATCATGATCTCATCGGTAATGCTATCCGCCACATTACCACCGGGTTTTTCTTCCGTTAACCAGACCTCAAAGGCCAGGTTCCACCAGGCATTTTCCCCCGTATCGTGCGATATCTTATAATCCAGGTCCACCTCCATGGTCAGGGAATCAACCTCGTCCAACTGCAGTGGCAACCCGCTCCCTTCGAGGAAATACTCTTCGCGTTGGCCCCACGGCTTCACACCGAAGACGACTTCCGGGTAATTGCCTTTTTGCCCGGTTTTCCCCCTCTCCCACTCCCACCCGTAGGAGTTATCGGAATATAAGAAAATAACCTGTTTTACCTGGTCGGTCTCTTTTTCTATCCCCCACATATTATTGGTCAAGAGAAATCCGGGGGCAACCTCAATTCTCTCCCAGTTGCCAGTCTTTTCTTCTACGATTTCAGGGTTGGGATTTGGATCAGGATCAGTGGGATCCAATATGGGTACGAGCCGGCAGCCGGCCGGAACAAGAAAAAATACCGCCAGGAGCAAGCAGAGAAATGATGTTCTGCTCTTTCGTGATGGGTAATTCGTGATGGAAGCATTCGTGATGAACTCCTTTCGCTTTTGCCTGCGGCCCGAAAGACGCCGCTATTGCTGCTCTTATTCTTTCTATCGGCTGTTTTGTGCAAAAACCAGACAGCAATTTTGCGCCAACGGTTACCTTTGCCAAAAGGAGATTTTTCTCCGGTGCTGAAATATACTGAAATATATTTAAAGATTTTCCATATCTTTTGAAAACCGGGACGGCAAAGCACCCACCATGCAAGAAAAAATTGCCAGAAGGAGGTATAGTCATGTCAAAACAAATTGCAACAGGAGTTATTTTAAAAAGACTCGGCATCACAATTCTCTCTCTTATGGCGGTTATGTTGGCGGCCGCTTCGTCCCACGCGGCATTGGTGGATGGGGGCGACCTCAAGGTGCGCTTTGATATCGACGCCGATAATTCTGGTTTCTCTTTTGAAGGTCTCACCCTCAATCTCCACGCCGGTTTAGGTGCAAAGGACGGGATAAAGGGAGAATTCTCATATGGGGGGTATGGCGTAGAAACCATCGCCTACTACTATATCAACGACGTCTTCCGTAAGGACGAGGTCAATATCGGCCGGTTCTACATTGACTGGGCTTCCGGTGCCTCCGTAACCATCAACGGCAGCCTGGCCCAGAACCTGCAAAGGAGGGGAGGGGCGACCGCACCGGCCGACTCCGGGTTCCATAAAGGAATCGGTGTAAAGTATAAAACTGATTTTGAACGTTTTACCCTGGTAACATCGGTTTCAAATCATCACCCCGGAGACGGGACCGATCTGGCCGGACGGGGAATTTTTCACCTGAATCCGGATTTGAAAATCGGGGTGGGGGTGGCTTCCATAAACCGGGCCCGGGCAGTAAATACCAGCGACTTCGGGTTGTTGATTGACGCCGGTTACCGTACCGGACCGCTTCATCTCCTTTGTGAAGTGGTGGGCATCAACAGCCGGCGGCAGAATGGTACAGAGACAGAATTCGGGTTTTACGCGGAAGCCGCTTATGAACTCACAAAGAAATCCCTTTTATACGGCGGTTTTTACGGGGCCGAATCTCTAACCGATGATTTGCTGGTTGTCGGGTACAAAACCGGTATAACGCCCCATGTGGCTATCCAGGGAGAAATCTGCAACACCCGGGATAACTGGCACCTGACACTGGGACTGAACGTAAAATTTTAGGGGCGGCTAGTTTAACCGCCCCTTTCTTCCAGGACTCCGTAAAGAATCTCCAATCCCTTCTCCAGATCCTCCCTGCTGATATTCAAGGGAGGCAAGAGCCGGAGGGCCGTGGGGGTAACGGCATTGAGCAGCAGCCCTCGTTCAAGGCAGGTATCAACCACCGGCTTGGCCGGACAGTCAAGTTCCAAAGCCAGCATCAGGCCCAGCCCTCTTGCTCCCTTGACCACAGGGAGTTTTTCCTGCCACTGGCCGAAAAGTGCCGTCAATTCCCGGCCCAGACGGTCAGCCCTCCCCGGCAGATCCTCTTCTTCCATGATCCGCAGGACCTCCAGGGCAACGGCAAAGGCCATACCCCCACCGCCCACGGTGGTACTGTGATCTCCCGGTTCGAAAACGGCTGCCTCCTCCCGGACCAGGACGGCGCCGAGGGGAATCCCGTGGCCCAAAGCTTTGGCCAGGGTCAGGACATCGGGTTTGACACCCGCATGCTCCCAGGCGAAAAACCGCCCGGTCCGGCCGAGACCGGTCTGGACCTCATCCATCATCAGGAGCAGCCGGTGTTTCCGGCAGAGTTCCGCCAAGCCCTGGATGAATTCTTTTGTCGCCGGCCGGACCCCGCCCTCACCCTGGACCGGCTCGATCAATACGGCACAGGTCCGGTCATTGATCGCCGCTTCCCAGGCGGCCAGGTCGTTAAGGGGTGCATAGCGAAACCCTTCCGGCAGCGGTGAAAAGGCCTCCTGGTACTTGGGTTGCCCGGTTGCGGCCAGCGCGCCCATGGTCCGGCCGTGGAACGAGTCGAGCGCCGTGATGATTTCGTATTTGCCCCCCAGTTTCCGGCCGTATTTCCGCGCCAGCTTGATGGCGGCCTCGTTGGCCTCCGCCCCGCTGTTACAGAAGAAGACCCGGTCCAAGCCGGAGAGGCCCTTCAGCTTTTCGGCGAGTTCCACCTGCTCCTCCAGGAAAAAGTAGTTGGAGACATGGAGGATCTTTGCCGCCTGCCGCTGCATGACCGAGACCAACCGGGGATGGGAATGGCCCAAGGCTAAAACGGCGATCCCGCTCAAAAAGTCGATATATTTTTTGCCGTCAGCATCGTAAAGGCAGGCGCCTTCGCCACGGGTAAAAACCGCCGGCAACCGGGAAACATTCCTCATCATCGCCTTTTCTCCCCTGGCCAGCAATTCCTGAGTTTTCATTGCATTACCCTCCCAGATCTTATTCCACCGTCACCGGGTTATTCCACCACCATCGAGCCGATACCTTTATCCGTCAAAACCTCAAGTAGCAAGGAGTGGGGGCGCCGCCCGTCGATGATATGGGTCCGGCTCACCCCGTGCCGCAGTGCATAGATACATGCTTGCACTTTGGGGATCATCCCGCTGTCAATCCGCCCGTCCTCTATCATCTCCAGCGCCGTCCCGATCTTCAGTTTCGAAATCAAGGTGGAACTGTCCGCCGGGTCTTCATAAATCCCCTCCACATCCGTGAGGATAATCAACTTCTCCGCCTGCAACGCTGCGGCCAATTCCCCGGCCACGGTATCGGCGTTAATATTGTAGATCTCGCCTTCAACGTCCACCCCGACGGTGGCCACCACCGGTATATAGCCTTTGGCCAGCAAGTTGTGGAGCAGTTCCGGGTTGACCCGTTCCACTTCCCCGACAAACCCCAGGTCTTCCCCGCCGGGGAGTTTTTTCTTGGTGGCGATCAGCAGGCCCCCGTCCTGCCCGGAGAGGCCGGCCGCCTTCACCCCGAAATGGTTCAACATGGTGACCAGCTCTTTATTGATCTTGCCGGCCAGGACCATATTGACTACTTCCATCGTCTCCCGGTCGGTCACCCTCTGCCCGTGCAGGCGTACACTTTTCTTCCCGATCTTCTCCAGCATCTCGGTGATCTCCGGCCCGCCGCCGTGCACCAGGACGGGGTTTAACCCCAAATACTTGAGGAGGGTGATATCCAACATAACCGATTGCTTAAGTTCAAGGTCGCACATGGCGTGGCCGCCGTATTTAATCACAAAAGTCTTGCCATGAAACGCCCGGATATAAGGGATCGCTTCGATTAGGACCTGTGCCCGGTTCATGATCTCTTCCATCTTTTGCACCTGTTTTCTCCCTCCAGCAAAGGATCATTCTACAACGCGCAGCGTACATGCGCAGACGGGCCGTTGCATCCATAGAGACGCGCACGGCACATAAAACGTCGTCCTGTCATATATCTCCGGTACGGAACAGACAAACACGTGCGGTACGGATGAAAACCTCTGAAGCTCAACGGATACATAATACGTTTCACGAACGGTAACTGGCGTTTATTCTTACGTAATCATACGAGAAATCACATGTCCAGATACTGGCCTCCGCCGCGCCCCGGTGGAGATCGATCACCACCTCCACCTCGGGGGCTTTCAGGATCCGTGCCGCCTCCTCCTCGGAGAACGCAAGGCCCCTGCCGTCTTTGAAAACGGCTAGACCGCCCAGGCTGATCTCAGCCGCCTCCGGGGAAAAATCAATCCCCGAATAGCCAACGGCCGCCAGGATCCGGCCCCAATTGGCGTCCTCCCCAAAGAAAGCCGTCTTCACCAGGTTGGAATTGGCCACCGCCCGGGCGGCTGTCTCCGCCTCTTCCACAGTGGCGGCGCCGGTCACCCGGACCGTAATGAACTTGGTGGCGCCCTCCCCGTCTTTAACGAGCATTTTGGCCAATTCCGCGGCCACGTCATATAAAGCGGCCGTAAACTCATCCAGGCTCCGCCCGCGGGTCACCGGCGGAGCGTCGGCCATCCCGTTGGCCAGGAGAAAAACCGTATCGTTGGTGCTGGTATCGCCGTCAACTGTGATCCGGTTAAAGGTCAGGTTGTTAACCTCCCGCAACGCTTCCCGGAGGAGTTCCCTCTCCACCCGGGCATCGGTGGTAATCACCGCCAGCAGCGTGGCCATCCTGGGGTTGATCATGCCCGACCCCTTGGCCATCCCGCCGATCCGCACCTCTCCGCCGCCCAGTTCCAAACGGCGGCCCCATTCTTTCGGCCGGGTATCCGTGGTCATAATCGCCCTGGCCGCCGCCGCCCCGCCGGTGGAGGAAAGACTGTCAACCAGGGCGGGCAGGGCAGACAGGATCTTCCCAACCGGTAAAGGCACGCCAATGACCCCGGTGGACCCCAGCAGGATCTCCCTGGGGGAGACCTGCAGGAGGCCGGCGGTTTTTTCCGCCACTGCCCGGGCATCCGCCAAACCCTGCTCTCCCAGGCAGGCATTGGCGTTGCCGCTATTAATCACCACTGCCCGGGCGTATTCCGCCGCCAGGTGCTCCCGGCTGACGATTACCGGGGCGGCCTGAACCTTGTTGGTGGTAAAAACCCCGGCCGCAACAGCCGGGCTTTCGGAGAAAACCAGCGCCAAATCGGGCGCGCCGTCTTTTTTTAAGCCGCAGGAGATCCCGGCCGCGGAGAATCCCCGCGGCCCGGTCACCCCGCCGGTGATATAGGTCATTTCTCCCCATCCTTTTCTCTTTAAATTACTCATTAAACTCTACAAAATTACAGCTTCTCGCCGGAGTACCAACTACTCACGGCCAGATCCCGGGGGTCTCCAGTCCCAGGGTCTCATCGAAACCGTAAAGAAGGTTCATATTCTGGACCGCCTGCCCGGCAGCGCCTTTCACCATATTGTCCAGGGCGGAAAGGACAATGATCTGCCCGGTCCGGGGGTCAAACCGTGCCGCCACTTGACACCGGTTGGTAAAGAGCACCCCTTTCGTCTGCGGGAGGAACGGTTCAGGCAAGGGTAGAACAAACGGCTCCCCGGTATAAAAATCCTGATAAATCTCGAATAATTCCGCATTGGAAAGGGACCGGGCCGCCGGCAGGTAAATGGTGGCAAAGAGCCCTCTGCTCACCGGGAGGAGATGCGGGGTGAAGATCACCCGGACCTCCCGCCCGGCCACACGGCCCGCCTCTTCTTCGATCTCCGGGGTATGCCTGTGCCCGGTCAACCCGTAAGCGCGGAAGTCCCCGTACATCTCCGCATAGTGCAGGTCATCCCTGGGCGTGCGCCCGGCCCCGGAAACCCCGGACTTGGCGTCAATAATCACCGGGCCTTCCTTGACCAGGCCGGCCTTTAAGAGCGGGGCCATGCCCAGGAGGGTCGCTGTGGGGTAACAGCCGGGGTTCCCCACCAGCCGGGCTTTTTTTATCTCTTCCCTGTGCAGCTCCGGCAGGCCGTAAACAGCCTCCGCCAGCAAGGAAGGGGCGGCATGGGTCACTTTGTACCACTGTTCATAAAGCTCCGCCGAACGGAAGCGGAAATCCGCCCCCAGGTCAATGACCTTCCCGCCCCGGCGCAGAAACTCCGGAGCCAGCCGGGCTGCAACTCCATGCGGAGTGCAAAGGAAGAGCAGTTCACAACCGGAAAAAGCCGGGTCCTCCGGGGGAACAACCGGCAAATCGCCGGCGGCAACCCCGCGCAAAGACGGGAAGATCTCCGCCAACCGCCGCCCGGCCTGGGAACGGGAGGAGGCGGCCACAATCTCCACCCGCGGGTGCCCTGCAAGCAACCGCACGAGTTCCCCGCCGGTATACCCGTTGACTCCGATTATTCCTGCCTTGACCACTTTATTGCCTCCTCAACCAGAACGTAGTATGCCTAATATTATATACCAAACCGGACCCGTTGGCAATATATTAATACAATTTTTATGAATATTTATGAGATATCCTCTAAAACTTCCCTGGCCTTCGCCAGGTCTCCCCGGCGCACCTGAATCTTAAAGCCGAAAACACCGCCGTAAGCCCGGCCAAACCCCTCGTCCGGGATATAAGAGGGGATCCCGGAGCCCTGGAGAACGCTGCGGAGCAAATCGGCCCGGGCCAGGGAGTCAACCTCGATTAAGGTCACCAGTTCCTCTGCTTTCCGGTTATCCGGCATCAGTAATCGCTCCTGTATTGGCAGATTTCACCTGTCTGCTGTAGCGGGCAAGATAGCCCGTGGTAATCTTGGGCTGCGGCGGCTGCCATTCCTGCCGTCTCCTGGCCAGCTCCTCCTCGGGGACCAGCAAGTCCAGGCGGTACCCGGGAATATCAATCTTAATCCGGTCGCCCTCTTTCACCAGGGCGATTGGCCCGCCTTCAGCCGCCTCCGGTGAAATATGGCCGATGGACGCGCCGCGGCTGGCCCCGGAGAACCGGCCGTCGGTCAGGAGGGCCACTTCCCGGTCCAGCCCCATCCCGGCAATGGCCGAGGTGGGGGAGAGCATCTCGCGCATTCCCGGGCCGCCCTTCGGCCCTTCGTACCTGATGACCACCACATCGCCGGGGTTAATCCGCCCGCCGAGGATCGCCTCGATCGCCGCTTCCTCGCTGTCAAAGACCCGCGCCGGTCCCTCATGGCGCATCATCGCCGGATCCACCGCCGACTGCTTTACCACTGCCCCGTCAGGCGCCAGCGAGCCAAAGAGGATCGCCAGCCCGCCTTCCTGGTGGTAGGGGTTATCCAGCGGCCGGATAACGTCGGGCCGCAGGACCCGGACCCCTTGGAGGTTTTCCCCCACGGTCCGCCCGGTTACCGTCCGGCAGGAAGCGTCGATTAAGCCCTTCTCCGCCAGCGTGGCCATGACGGCCGGGATCCCGCCGGCGGCGTCCAGATCCTGGATATGGTGGGGGCCACCCGGGCGCAGGTGGCAAAGGTGGGGTGTACGGCGGCTGATCTCATTAATCCAGTTCAAGTCAAGCTCAATCCCGACTTCCCGGGCGATGGCCGGCAAGTGCAGGATGGTGTTGGTGGAGCCGCCGATGGCCATATCCACGGTAAAGGCGTTGGTAAACGCGGCTTTCGTCATGATATCCCGCGGCCGCAGATCCGCTTTGACCAACTCCATCACCTGGCGGCCGGCGGCTTTCGCCAACCGGATCCGGCGGGCGTCGACCGCCGGGATAACGCCATTCCCCGGCAGCCCCATCCCCAGGACTTCGGTGAGGCAGTTCATGGTGTTGGCGGTGAACATGCCGGCGCAGGATCCGCAACCCGGGCAGGCCCGGTCCTCAATGACTTTCAACTCTTCCTCGCTGATCTTTCCGGCCGCCTGGGCGCCCACCCCTTCAAAGACCGTGTTCAGGTCGAGCTTTTCCCCATTTAGCTCCCCGGCGAGCATCGGCCCGCCGCTCACAACGATGGTGGGGATATTAAGCCGGCCGGCAGCCATCAACATGCCGGGGATAATCTTGTCACAGTTGGGGATGAGGACCAACCCGTCAAACATATGGGCCTGGGCCATGATCTCCACTGCATCAGCAATCAGTTCCCTGCTGGGCAGGGAATAATGCATGCCCGTATGCCCCATGGCAATCCCGTCGCAGACCCCGGGGATCCCGAACTCCACCGGCGTGCCCCCGGCCGCCCGGATCCCACTCTTGACCGCTTCGGTAATTGTCCGCAGGTGAATATGACCGGGGATAATCTCGTTAAAGGAGTTGGCCACCCCGATTATGGGCCCGGCCAGCTCCTCGTCGGTATACCCCATTGCTTTGAAAAGCGCCCTGTGCGGTGCGCGGCTTATTCCTTTTTTCACCTGGTCGCTACGCATTTTCATCCCTTCCTCCCTTGCTTTATTGGTTTTTGAGTATTCGTGACCCCCTTTGTAAAACCCTTTTTCTCCGGAGAAAATCACACATTCTTTACCAAAAAGAAAACCCGGGCTTACCGCCCGGGCTCTTCCTCATCACCTTCCTTTTCTCCCTGTTTTTTGCGGGGTTTAAATGTCCGGCAACAGGTTCCTTCGGAGGCCGCCGCCTCGCTGCTGCCCTCACTGAGCACGCCGATCTCCATGTCGTTTCCCCCCATTATCCACCGGTTATCCACTTCAATCGCATCAGCCCTGCAATAATTATTCTTCTGCCAATAGTGACAACTGTCCACATAGCATTTTACTTCCGGATAGCCAGAGGCCATTTATGGATACCTCCTTTTTTTCTTTAGTATCCCTGCGGGGCCCGGAGTTCATGCACCCCGGATCAATCCGGCGCCCGTGGCTGGGTGTATTGAGAAGCGCGGGCAGGGGAGACTAAAAGGAGGAGACAAAAGATAGAATTCTCCGTTTAAAGTGCTGAAAGGGGGAAACCACTTGTTTTCCGGGGGAAAAATCCTTTTCCTGCTCATCGCCGGGCTGGCCGGAGCTTTAATGGCGGTGCAGGGTACCTTTAACGCCCAGGCCGGGAAGATCGTTGGCCTGATCCCTGCCACCTTCATTGTTAACCTCCTGGGTTCGGTCGCCGCCGGCCTCCTGCTCTTCTTCATTAACCCCGGCGTCGCCGGTCTCGACGAAATTATGCAAAAAATACCCTCCGTGCCTTTATATGCCTGGCTCGGAGGGCCAATCGGGGTGGCGATTATTTATGGCGTGGCCGTAAGCATCCCCCGGCTTGGCGTGGGGGTGGCGACCACGGGGATTATTACCCTGCAATTGCTGGCAGCATATGCCATCGACCATTTTGGCCTTTTCGGCCGGGAGCATCTCCCTTTTAACTGGGTTAAGTTGATGGGAATCCTCTTGCTGGCGGCCGGTTCATACCTCTTGCTCAAAAGATAGGCTTATTCTTTGCCGCGCAGAGCTTCTTTTGCTGCTTCTAATACTTTGGAAGGGGTGAAGGGTTTGACGATGTAGTTCATGGCCCCGGCGGTAATCGCTTCGACCACAAGGGGTCTTTGCCCCATGGCTGTACACATGATGATCCGCGCATCCGGGTCGATATTTCTGATCTCCTTGACCGCGTCAATCCCGGACATCTCCGGCATGGTTATATCCATCATGACCAGGTCCGGCTTGATTTCCTTGTATTTCTCCACCGCCTCCAGGCCGTTGGAGGCTTCACCGACAATTTCATACCCGGCTTGCTCAAAAATACGGGCCAGCATCAACCGCATAACCTTGGCGTCGTCAACCAGCATAACTCGTGCTTTCATATTTAACCCCCCCCCAAAAGATGAGCAAGTACAAAACCGG
>JAAYGG010000123.1 GCA_012727895.1 Bacillota bacterium | reverse complement strand
CCTGTCCTGTTAACGAGGGAAGAAGAGAATGGGTAAAACAACGATGTTTTTGAGTTCCAGGCAGATCATCCTGCTCATCCTGGGGTTGAGCATTAGCGGCGGGATTCTCCTTTTCCCGGGAAGGATCGCGCGGGTCTTCGGCACCGGCGGGTGGGTTCTGGTGCCCGCTGCCGGTCTTCTCTTTATCTTCGCCGCCTGGATCACCGCGCGCCTGGGGCAGCTCTTTCCCGGCGAAACGGTGGTGGAGTTTAGCCGGCGGCTCCTGGGCCGGCCCCTTGGTTTCCTCGTCAGCCTGGTGGTTGTCCTTTTTTTCCTCCTCTATATCCCGGTGGAGATCCGGATCCTCCAGGAACTGGTGAACATCTCGATCCTGCGCCAGGCGCCTTCCTGGTTTGTCAGCGCCACTTTTCTTCTGGTCCTGGCCTATGCCACCGCCGCCGAATTTGAAACCTTGGCCATGGTGAATGAGATCCTGATTGAGATCACCATCTTTGTCGGCCTGCTGGTGGCGCTATTGGGGTGGCGGTTTTTTGACCCCTCCCATTTGCTGCCGGTATTCAGCGCCGAAGAGCTTAACCTCGCCATGTTCTGGGAGGAGGCGGGGATGATTTTGAATTTTATCGGCTACCCGCTGCTCTTATTGATTTTCCCGTTCGTCCGCCGTCCCAAGGAACTCCCGCGGGCGGCTGTTTTCGCCGTTACCCTGGTGGTTTTGATTAACGTCTTTTTTATTGTCACCACCTTTGGTGTTTTCGGCCGGAACGAGGTGGCCGAGCAGGCCTGGCCTGGGCTGGAACTGGCCAAGGCGGTCAATTTTGAAGTGGTGATCCTGGAGCGCCTGGATATGATCCTCATCGTTTCCTGGCTCGGCGCCATCTTTACCACCTGTTTCCTGGCGTACCATTTCGCCGTTGCCGGTTTGAGCAGGCTCTTTAACCTGCGGAGCCATTCCCCGCTTGCTTGGGGGCTGGCGCCGGTGATTTACTACTTGAGTACGATCCTTACCAACTACTTCGCCTGGAACCAGTGGCTTTCGTACCTTTCCGCGCTGGCCGTTATTGTCGGGGTGGTCATCCCCCTTTTTCTGCTGTTTGTCGCCGGGTTAAGCCGGTGGCTGCTGGGATCTTCCGGGTAACCCCGGGGAGGGAGAAAAATGAGGAGAAAACGCTGGTATTTCTTTTTCCCCCTTTTTCTCCTGGCGGTCATGGCCGCCGGGTGCTGGGAGGGACGGGAAATCAATGAGCGGGCCTTTGTCTTCGCCGTTGCTTTTGACCTCCCGGAAAACGATGGCTGGGAAGAGGGGACTGGGGCTGCAAAAGAGGAAGGGGCCGGGCTTGAAAAAGAGGAAGGCGGGCTTGCAAACGGGGGGAACGGGGAGGAACAGGCGCTCAAATTCACCATGAGCATTCAGGTCCCAGACCCTTCGCGGATGGCCGGCAGCCAAGAACAAGGCCAGGGCGGGGACTCCGGGAAGCCCTTCATCGTCCTGGGCACGACCGCCCGTACCGTCCTCATCGGTTTACAGCAATTACAGAGGGAAATGGATCGTACGCTTTTCCTTGGGCATACCCGCCTGATCTTGATCGGGGAAGAGGTGGCCCGGGAGTACGGGGTGGACCGGATTTTGGATTATTTCATCCGGAATTTCCAGATCCAGCGGGTCGCCCGGGTGGCGATCGTGGAAGGGAAGGCCCGGGAGATCCTGGAACAGATGCCGCCGATTGGCCAGGAACCCACGACTTTTCTCCTGAACCTGCTCTCTGGTACCGGCCGTACCAGCCAGGTCTATGTCTCGGATTTGGGTAAATACATGGTGGAAAACGCCGCCATCGGCCTGGAGCCGGTTCTCCCCCGGGTCAGGAAGAGCGACGATGCCATTTTAACGGGCGGCGCCGCCGCCCTGCGCCATGACCGGCTGGCCGGCTGGCTGACCCCCTTTGAGACCAGGGGCCTAAATATCTTAAAAAACGAGTTCGTGGGTTCCGATTATGAGGTGGAGTGTCCTTTCCACCCGGGGGACAAGATCAACGTGGCGGTGGTGAAGACCAACGCCCAACACCGCTTGGTGCGGGAGGGCAAAACCCTCACTCTTAAAATCCTGGTCCGCGGGGTTTTTGAAACCACCGAGTTCACCGGGGAACATGGGCCCCAGGAGGAATTGAGCGAGGAGCTCACCCAGCGGGTGGCTGCAATGATCCTTAATGAAACCACTTCCGCCCTGGAGAAAGCACGGGAACTAAAGACGGATATTATTGGTATTGGGAAAAAAATCCGGGCCGAGCAGCACAAGATCTGGCAAGAGATGGATTGGGAAGAGGAGTTCCCCGCCTTTCCTGTGGAGATCGAAGTAAAAATGGAGTGGGCCCAAACCATAAGACGCCTGGGATGACACTGGGAAAGAGGGGGG
>JAAYGG010000122.1 GCA_012727895.1 Bacillota bacterium | reverse complement strand
CCGAACACGGCAGTTAAGCCCCTCAGCGCCGATGGTACTGGCCGGGCGACTGGCTGGGAGAGTAGGTCACTGCAAGGAATCTATTTCACAAAGCCCGCTTGAAAAAGCGGGCTTTTTCCTTTTTAACGTTTTATAGATTTTTTACAGATTTACTAAAAAAAGCGGCAAGAAGATGCAATAGGTTAAAATATTACAAACAATCTACTTACCAATGCAGGAACTAATTGTTTTATAGCGAATTGTAATAGCGGTTAAATTATTCCCCGGAAACAAAGCTTCCCCTGCCTGGGAACAGGGGTTTTTATCTGCTTTCGGTTATATTGCAACGCCTTGTTAAATAGGAATGAAGGAGGTGGCTTTGGGCACCAAAATAGAAAGGGAGAAACGGTTATTTTCAGAAACACAGGGGGGAAAATAGAGTGGCTTATTTATTGGGATACGACATTGGGAGTTCATCGATTAAAGCGACATTATTGGAAGCGGAAACCGGGAAGGTCGTCGCTTCCTTTACCTCTCCCGAAGATACAGAGCTTGATATGGCCGTACCCGAACCGGGTTGGGCCGAGCAGGACCCGGAAAACTGGTGGAAACATATTAAGGCCGCCACTGCGGGAATCAAAAATAAATCAGGGGTAAACCTCCATGACGTCAAGGCCATCGGGATCGCCTACCAAATGCACGGCCTGGTCCTGGTCGATAAGGACCTTAAGGTTTTGCGGCCGGCGATCATCTGGTGTGACAGCAGGGCGGTACCCATTGGTGAAGAGGCTTTCCAGGCGCTGGGGCCGGAGAAATGCTTAAAGCATCTCCTTAACTCGCCCGGTAACTTCACCGCTTCGAAATTAAAATGGGTCAAGGATAACCAACCCGATATCTACCAGAGAATTTATAAATTCATGCTGCCCGGGGATTATATAGCTATGAAGCTTACCGGTGAGGTTAAGACCACCGTCTCCGGTTTGTCCGAAGGGATCCTCTGGGACTACCTGGAGCAGCGGCCTGCCGATTTTCTCCTGGATTACTACGGGATCTCTGCCGACCTGTTACCGGAGATCACCCCGCTCTTTTCCGTACAGGGCGAAGTCACGAAAGAGGCCGCGGACGAACTGGGCCTGGCCCCCGGGACAAAAGTCTCTTACCGTGCGGGTGACCAGCCGAACAACGCCTTCTCCCTGAGTGTGCTTTCCCCGGGTGAAGTGGCGGCGACCGCCGGGACCAGCGGTGTAGTTTACGGCATCTGCGACCAGCCCCTTTATGACAAGGAGTCCCGGGTTAACACCTTTGTCCATGTGAACCACACAGCGGATAATCCCAGTTACGGCGTGCTGTTGTGCGTGAACGGCACCGGGATCCTCAACCGCTGGTTGAAGAATACCTTCGCCGGCGCTACTTATAAGGAAATGGACCAAATGGCCTTAGATGAGGCTCCTCCTGGCTCCGCCGGGCTCTTCTTCTACCCCTATGGAAACGGGGCCGAGCGGACCCTTGGCAATAAGAACCCCGGAGCCGCCCTTGTGGGACTGGACCTGAATGTCCATGGACGGCCGCACGTCTTCCGCGCCGCGCAGGAAGGGATTGTCTTCGCCCTTAACTACGGTGTGGAGATCATGAAGCAGATGGGGCTCGAGGTGGACACGGTGAAAGCCGGTAAAGCCAATATGTTCCTGAGCCCGTTGTTCCGGGAGGTCTTTGCCATGATAACCGGCGCCTGTGTGGAACTTTACAACACCGACGGCTCGCAGGGCGCTGCGAGAGGCGCTGGCCTTGGCGCCGGCATTTACCGGGACACCGAGGAAGCCTTTGTCGGCCTGACCCCTGCGGGGATTACGGAGCCGGACGCAGCAAAAGCCGCCCAGTACAAAGAGATCTACCTGGAATGGGAGGCGAACCTCAAAAAACTCCTGGGGTAAGGGTAGCTTAAAGACCAAGACAAAACCAAAGGCTTTCAAGATGCACCAAGCAGCCGTGAAAACGGCTATTGGATAGAAAAAAACAAACGTTTGCAGGAGGGAAAAAAAGTGACAAAAGCTTTCCACAGCATTTGCCGGTGGACATTCCACGCTGGCAAGGGAGGCTTCCTTCCGGCTAATATCCGGCCGGCATGGGCCTCTGACAAATTGGATACCGTTGGTGTAATCAAATTAATCAAAGAGAAAATTGCTCCGCGGCTGCCGGAGAACATCGTCCTTGGGTACGAAGTCCATTACGACACGGAGATCGATGAGAACAATGCCGCGGCCGTGGCCGATGCGCTGGTGGATGCCGGAATGTACCTGGCCATGATTACCCCGGGCGCCCACAGCCATTTTGCCTACGGCGGGTTGGCTTCTCTCGACCCGAACGAGCGGGCAAAAGCTAACGAACTGGGGACAAAGACCGTGGATCTGGCCTACGGACCCTTGCGCAAGGCCTGGCATCCGGAGGTCCCGCCTTCCCTGGTAATCTGGAACGGTTCCTTCGGCTATGACCTGGCCACCCCGGCGATCCGCCAGATGTACCAGTACCTCAAAGAGGGTATCGCTGGTCTCTGTAAACATGAGGAAAAAGCCGGCGGCGAAATGTACATTGGTATTGAGCCCAAGCCGAACGAAGGCCATCCGGCCATGCTTCTGCCGACAGTTGCTTCGGCGATCCTCCTCTTCAGGAAGATCGAGGAAGAGTTTGGCGTCTCCCGGGCGAAGAAGGGTGTTAACAAAGAGTTTGGTCATAGCGAAATGATCGGCCTCGATCACGTCTATGACAGCATGGAGGAACTGGATAACGATGCCATGGTCCACATGCACCTGAACAGCCAGGGTTATAACGACAGCATCACCCTTGGCGGCCCTGGGAAATTCGACATTGACCACGGTACCAAGATTACCGGGATGAATATCGCCATCGCCGCTCTCCTGGACGAGTACGGCTTCAACCGCTGGAAAGGCCATGACATGCAGCCTCGCGGCTATGACAATGAGGAGCAGGCTATCGACCGGGTAATCAGAAGCGTCCTCAGCTGGGAAGCCTGTGCCAAAGCTGCCGCGGAACTGAACACCGATGAACTCACCAAGCATCTGGCAGCGAGAGAGACAGGCCTCGCTGAAGATATGATGAGAGACGCCTTGGTTAAAGCCCACAAGTACTTCAACGAGATGTACAAGGGCTAATAGGCGAAAGAAGAAAAAGACCGGCGGCATATAGCCGCCGGTCTTTTTCTTTTGAAGAGACTGGGCTATCCCAAGTTTCATCAAGGAGCCGCCAGAAGCTCCGCCAGCATCCGGGCGTTGATGACCGCCTGGCCGGCGTGATGGTTGTTAAAAAAAACAAAGGTCGTCTTGGCCTGGGCGGATAATTCCAGGATGGCTGGGCGCCATTCCTCCAACTCGGCGGGGGAGTACAGGTAATCATAGCGCTCCCAGGCCTCGTCATGCTTCCACCAACGGGCGGCATTCCGGCCATGAAAGCGCAGGTAAGCCAGGTCGGAGGTGACTCGTGCCACCGGCGGCATCAGCCCGCGCAAGCGGGGTTCGTCAACGCAGCAAAACCCGAAGCCCAGGCCGGATAGGAAAGAAAAAACCTCTTCCCTCACCCAGCCGGCGTTACGGAACTCCACCACTGCTGGGAGATCGCCCAGGGCCTCCCGGGCGAAACATAAATACTCGAGATTCTCTTGGGTGAATTTGAAACCCCAGGGAAACTGGAGAAGGACACACCCCAATTTACCGGTGGCAAGCAACGGGGTTAAGGCCTCGCGGAAACGGTGGAAAATCTTCCCGGTTTCCGCCGGGTCTTTACTGATTTCGTGGGTCATGGATTTATGGGCCTTTAAACAGAAGGTAAAATCGGCAGGGGTTTTCCGTTCCAGCCCGGTAATGCTTTTGCCCCCGGGCATCTGGTAATAGGTGAAATTAATCTCCACGGTTTTGAAGGCCTGGGCGTAAAAGGGCAACATCGCCGCGGACGCTAGCCCCTCCGGGTAAAAAGGTCCCCGCCAGTCGTCATAGGAAAAACCGGAAGTCCCGATAAGAATTTTCCCCATTTTCTCACTCCCCGGCAAGAAGATTCGCGGCCCGGATCAGAATATCCTCCCCATATTTCCGGCGCAACCGGTCGAGGACCGGCTCCAAATTATCGGCGCCCGGGTGGATCTCGGGAAAGAGCGAAAGCTGGCGCCGGGCGGCCTCTTCCGGGATCAGGCCGGTGGCGGTCACCCCCAATCCCTTGACGGGCAGCCCTGTCCAGCGGGTAAAGAAGAGTTCCCGGGCAGCCGGGGCCAGTTGCGCCTCGCTGGTGGCGGCAAACGGCAACTGCCGCTGGAGGGTCCGGGTCTCGATCTTCTTCTCATTCACCCGGGCCCGGATCTTCACCCGTACCCCTGTGGCCAGCAGTTTTTTTTCCCGGAGACGGAAAGCGGCTTTGCTGCTTAAAACCCAGATCACCCCCTCCAGCCGGCGGGCGGAGATGAGGGGGGTGGGGAAGGTGGTCTCATGGCCGATGCTTTTTTCCGGCGGGCGCCGGTCCAGGGGAAGAACGGGCTCGTCGTTTATGCCCCGGGCGGCATGGTAAAGCTTTTCCCCCCACAAACCGAAGACCGCCCGGAGTTTCGCCAGGGGGACGGCGGCCAGTTGGCCCAGGGTGGTAATGCCGGCCGCCTCCAGGACCTCTGTGGTTTTTGGGCCGATACCGGGGCAGACGGAGACAGGCAGCGGCGCCAGGCGCCCGGGTAATTCACAAGCGCGGATGACACAGAGGCCGTTGGGTTTTGCGGTTTCTGTGGCGATCTTCGCCACCAGTTTGTTGGGTCCGGCCCCGGCGGTGACGGTCAAACCGGTTTCCCTGAAGATTTGCCGCCTAATCTTCTCTCCCAAAACCTCGGGCGGTTCAGGGGCGCCCGTCAGGTCCAGAAAAACCTCGTCTACGGAATAGGCCTCCACCAACGGGGTGTATTGCAGGTAGATCGCCAGCAGGCGCAGGGAGTAGGAGAGGTATTTCGGGATGTTGACCGGGAGGAAAACCCCGTGCGGGAGCAAGGCCCGGGCTTGAAAAAAAGGGATACCCGCCTTTACCCCAAACTTCCTGGCCTCGTAGGAGGCGGCGGTCACAACACCGTGTTCCAAAGGGAGTCCGCAGACGACCACCGGCCTGTTCCGGAGACGGGGGTTGGATGCCTGTTCCACTGCGGCAAAAAAGGCATCGGCGTCAATATGAAAGATCAACCGTTCTGCACGGGCGTAATCACTCATGGTAGATCCGGAGCAGGTCCCACTGGAGGGAACGGGTGTGAAAACATAACTCATAGAGGTTGGCCCCGTCGGTGACAACGGAGAAAAAGAGGCGCCGGGCTTCGCCTTCATAATCGCTCCAACTGGCTGTAACCCGGGAAATACGGTAGTTTCTTTGGCGCCAGGTAAAGATACGGGGCGCCACCGTTGAGCGGGAAAAGACCGCCACCACAGTGACCGGCTCTTTGATCTCCTCAAACATCGCCGGATGCTCCTTTACCAAACATATGTTCGATTAGATTATAGCATAGAAGCCGCGCGGAAACAAGCGCTTGATTTTTCCAATCTCCGGGCAAAACCCCATCTATACAGGCTATTTGTGACGAAAGGCTTGACATGGATCCTGACTCGTGATATAAGTATCTTCAAAAGCAGGGAAATTCTTGCGGTAAAAGACAAATCATAAATACCGGTCACGAGAAAACCGGAAGAGAAAGAGGCACCGATGGCAGAAGGGATTTTCGCTGAGACCATAAGGCAAGCCTGGCCCTTAATATTGACAGCAGCGGTCACCTACGTCAACTGGTTGATCTTATTAGGCCTTGGCCTGCAAATAAACAAAATTAGAGCGAGGAAAAGCATCCTCTTGGGCTTTACCTTGGCGCTTGCCGCCGTTGATTTCCTTGGGAAACAGGCGATTTCCGCGCAGTTTGGCTTTTTTTGCGCAATCCCCCTGTTTCTTCTTTTCTTTAAAAAACGGTGCCGCTTGTCTTGGCTACCACTCCTGGTAACGGCGCTGGTCGTCTTTTCCCTGGCAACTTTCAGTAAAATAGCGCTCACTGGCAGTTTCCGGTATTTTCATGGCAGGTTTGAGGAGTATTTCCCCTACCAAAGCCTGATTATTATCAGCCGCGAATTTTCGGGAAGCCTCTTTCCCGGTTTCATCCTGTTGGTTGCCGGCCTCTTGGATATTTCTTTTACCCCGTTTACCCCAAAGCGGGTCCAAGCGGGGCTCCTGATGGTCGGGCTTTTTACATTATTGATCTTCCTGACCAGTCTTCTTTTTATCAAAAACTTCAACCTTATTATAGAAAAAGACAGCAATTCAAGGCTCCTCCAGCTATTGTGGGGGCAATTGTTTATGGCCGCTTCGATGGTCGGTCTCTTACTGCTTATCCGTTCCCATTTAATCGAAGAAAAAGAACGGGAGCTGGATGAAGAGAGGTTAAAAGAGAGCAAACGCTTATTGGAGACCTTGGCCAGTGAATACCGGGAGTT
>JAAYGG010000121.1 GCA_012727895.1 Bacillota bacterium | reverse complement strand
TAATAGAATTATAAAATAACAAAGGCCTTGGATTGTGGTCCCTGTCAATATGGCGCTTCATAGGAAAACCTGTGAGGCGCTTTATATTTAAACCCAAGATTGTTTATATAAAAAACTATCATTTCTGTATATGCTTGATTTTTACATAATTTAATATAAAATAGAAATACGATAATTATTTGCCAGTCTTTCAAGAAAGAGATGGTATTGCAAAGTATAGCGAATCCCAAGGGATCAACAGAAAATGGAGGTGGAAAGTGGTGAAAAGAAAAAGATTACTGTTTTCTCTTGGTATTTTGATGATTTGCCTGTCACTTCTTGGCTGCGGTGGAAACGGCGGTGGCGGCGTCACAATACGAGGTCAGGTCTTGATCATGGGAAACCGGCGAGCTCAGACCAGGTACTTCATACTGTCGTGGCTAACGGTAAGGTTTATTTTGGTACCACTCTTTCCGAGAATGGCTACTTCTCTCATGGCAGCGGGTCAATGGATCACGAATACTGTTATCCCGGATGTGTTGTCTCTCTTGTTTTTAGACCGACCGGAGCTACTACTTCGGCTTTCAGTGAGACCCGTGTCTACGAGTACAAAGTAAAAGCCGGGGATAACAACCTTGGTACGATTGATATCGGTTTGTACGGATTCGCATTGGTCAGCCCGGAGGATGATGCCGAGATCGGGCCGGACAACTGGCCACCCAAGTTCCAATGGTCGGCCTATCAGCGGACGGGTATAACCCCGGAATATATATTCAGTCTGGGCTGGGGATACGCAGGCTCACTTGAAATAACAACGGAAGATACTTCAGTCACTGTAAAAGGTGATGAGTCTGTTACCCGTCCCGGTTTTGATGAAGAACTCGGTTTAGATCAGGCTACGGACTGGACGGTTTATGTTAAATATGAAGAGAGAGACCACACCATCCGGCACCGTTCAGAGACGAGAAAGATTACTATCATACCTCCAGAAGAGTAAAAACACGTCCCTGGTATAGACCCGGGGTTTTTCTTTATGCATCATAGAAGATACGAAAGGCGAATTGACAACAAAAATAAAGAAGATAGAGAGTAAACGAAAGACCCTCCCCGCAAGAAGGGAGGGCCTTTTTTCCCCGGTTTACTTTTTCCCGGTTTTGCAGTCATTCTTCTTCGGGTTTGGTCACGTGCACCGTGCCAAAGGGGTGTTCAGGCGGGGCATAAATCGAATATAGTTTCAGCGGGATATTACCGGTATTAGTCAGATTATGCCATTTGCCTGCGGGGATGATTATGATATAGTCGTCATAGACATTTCTTTGGAAATCCAAATTATCCTTGTCATCCCCTATCTCCACAAGTCCCCGGCCTTCTTCGACCCGGATGAACTGGTCAACGTCGGGGTGCATTTCCAGGCCGATATCTTCCCCGACATCGAGGCTCATCAAGGTAAGTTGCAGGTGCTCACCTGTCCACAAAGCAAGGCGGAAATTCGTATTTTCTTTGGTTGCCTCTTCGATATCGATGACAAAAGGATTCGGCCCGTAATCTCTTAATTCAAGACGCCCCGGTCCGGAATTATTACTCATCCTACCAGCCCTTTCCGTGGTTTTTTTACTAGCATATTCTTTTTACCTGCGAAAAATGTGTGATTTGACCGGGTATGAATACCCAATGGCATCCTTGCCGGGTTTGGCCGGGCATTTTGAGGGAAGGAAAGGGGCAAGGCCAAGGAGCATGCCAGGCGTAAAAAAATTGGGCATAAAAAAAGGAGCGTACTGCGCTCCTTTTTTCGGCCTACTCAATTTCGACAACCAGCCCGGTGCCTGCTTCCTTACTGGGGGTGGCGTTCCAGAGGGCCAGTTTGCAATGGAGGTCCGTGTCGTGGCAGATATAGAAGTTTTTAATCTTTTGCTCCTTTATATACTCACAGGTCTTGTCGACCTGGGACTGGGGTACCTCGTCGATCCGCAGGTGGGAACCGCCGATATAGGTATGGATTCTTTTGGCGCCGGTAAGCTTTTTGGCGCTCTCCATAATATTGCATATCCCATAATGGGCGCAGCCGGCGACAATACTCACCTCTTCACCGTTTTTATGCCGGTAGGCGAATTGGGTATCCTCGTCCACATAGTCGTCCATCCATTGGCCATTGCGAAGGATTTTTGGGGCTTGGGGGACCTGGCGTTCAAAATCATTGGCCGGGGTAATGATCCCCATGTAGCAGAGGTTGGATGTTAACCACAACGGACCGGGAGAAACCCTGACCTCAAAATGCTGCTCCAGGATTTCACGGCTGACATCCAAGCCGGAAGGGCCGTTCTTTTTAAAATTGTATCTTTTCAAGAAGATGTCCTCGTGGGAGATGAGGAAGACCGGTTTTCTGGCTATAGCCTTTTCCTTGTAGTATTTGATGAGATATTTGAGGCCGCCAAAGTGGTCCTTATGGCCGTGGGAAAGGACCACGTAATCGGCGATACGCAGGTCGATACCCAGGGCCTCCGCATTATGAATGAACTTGTCCGAAAAGCCGAAGTCATATAAGACCTTGATATCTTCATCTTCAATCCAGGCGGAAAAGCCATGCTCAGCATAGAGGTAAGTACAGTACAGGCTATTATTTTCCAGCAACAAAGTGACCTTCATATTATTCACTTCCCTTCCCCAGTGCGGTATAATAGGATGTTATGCGCAGCTAAACCTATTAAATATCATCATCTTTATTGTTCTCCTCATCTTTTTTAATCCTATTATAGATTTTAACTTTTTAAAAGCTTAGATTGCTTCGCCTTGTAAAGTGAAAAAACTTAACGCGTAAACGGCAAATTCCTGGAAGGATTTTTTTACGTAATAGTAATCTTCGCGATCAGGGGCGAAAGAAGTTAAACTTTTCAGGCGGTTGGGCCTTTGTTATAATGACGTTACAGAAACGGTAACGGCTTGAATTTTCATTTTTGATATTAAGGGGAGCCGGGCAATGTTTATAAATAACAGGCAGTTCAAAATCTTGGAACGCTTAAGCAAAGAACAGCAACCGGTTCAACTTCAGCAACTGGCAACAGAATTTGCGGTCAGTCTCAGAACAATCCAGAACGATGTGGGCAAAATCAACTACTTTCTGCAGCTTTATCAATTGGCTCCCCTTAAACGCAGTTCCCGGGGTTATACGGTGGTGGAAGAGGAAGAGGGGAAGCTATTGGAGTTCTTGGACGCTCTCTACAAGAGCGAGGCCAAAGACCTGATCCTGACCCCGGAGGAACGGACGCAACTCATTTATCTCCTGCTCCTGCAAAGATGTAATTATGTGAAAATTTCCGTCCTGGCCGAAGCGGCGGGGGTTAGTAAAGCCACATTAATGAATGACCTGAATCAGCTCCGCCAGGAACTTGAAGATTGGCCCGTGGAGATCGTTTCCGACCGGAACGGGATCAAATTATCCGGCGACGAGCACGCCATCCGCGAGTTTGCGCTCAACCGGTATATGGAGGAGGCGGATGATTCCTGTGTGTACCGGGCTGCCGATTACTACCGGGCCAGTATTTGGCTGAGGTACCGCCAGGCAAAGGTCCGCAGCTTTAAAGAGGCCCAGATGATCCACGCAGAATTGCGCCAGGCGGAAAAGGAGTTGGGCCGGAAATTTACCACCTATTCGTTTCTAGCCACCTTAACCTGGCTTGAACTGGCCCTCGAGCGGATGCGGAAGAAGCACGTCGCCCGGATTGACGAGGATAGACTGGGGGTTTTGATTAAGTCAGCAGAGTTTAAGGCGGCCTGCAGATTGGCGTGGAACCTGTCAAAGGCCTTAAAAATCTTGTTCCCACTGGCGGAGATCGGTCATTTGGCCATTCGTTTTATGGCGTGTAACGACGCCAGGATAAACCACCCGGTTTATGTGGAGAATTTTGCCGAATTGCAAGTGGAGATCTGTAAATTGATTCATGAGATCGGTCACGAGCTAAAGACCGATTTCTCCGGAATTTCCTCCCTCTACAACGACCTGGTTTTTCTGCTTCGCCCCCTTGTTTACCGTGTCAAGAATGGGATCAACATTAAGAACCCCTTACTCCCCGAGATTCGCAGTCAATACCCAATGCTCTTTAATGCGGTGAAAAAGAATATCGCAGGGATAGAGAAGTTGATTGGGGCTCCCTTGTCCGAGGATGAGTTGGCCTATATCACCATCCACTTTGCCTCGATTATGGAACCCCGGCGGCATGTCCAGAGCCCAAGACCAAATGTGCTCCTGGTTTGCGATGCGGGGATTGGCACCAGCAATCTGCTGATGGCCCGGATTACTTCCATGTATGAGGTGAATGTGGTCGATATAGTTACTTATGACCAGTTGGAGAATGCCCTGGCCAAACACCAGGTGGATTATATCCTTTCTACGGCGCAGATCAGTCATGACCGGGTTCCCGTTATTCGAGTCAGCCCTTTAATCAGTGAACGGGACAAGGCATTACTGAACTCCCATTTCCAGCCCAAATTTACCCGGCAGTTGGATTTTGACCAGTTAATGTCGATTTTGGAACGCAACTGCATCATCCGGGACAGAGCCCAACTAATTAAAGACCTGAGCGAAGCCTACCCACTTTTTTCAGAAAAAAACATAGAGAAAGAAGTTGATAAGATGCTCAGAGATGTAATTGACCAAGCAATGATCGAACTGGATTTTCCGGCCCGTGATTGGGAAGAGGCGGTGCGCCGGGCTGGGCTGTTGTTGAAAAAAGGGGGTTGCGTTGAAGACCAATACATTGAAAGCATGGTCCGGGTGGTAAAGTCCATGGGCGCCTATATTGTCATTGGGAAAGGCATTGCCCTGCCCCATTCCCGGAGTACGGAAGGGGCCATGAAGGTTGGGATCAGCTTTTTAAGGCTGGCCACGCCCGTATCCTTTGGTCATCCGGAGAATGATCCGGTGGATCTGCTCTTTGGACTCTCCTCGGTTGATAACAAATCCCACATCCATGCCTTGCGGGACCTCACCAAAGTCCTGTCGGACGGGAAAAAGGTGGAGAAGTTACGGGCGGCAAGTTCCAAAGAGGAAGTCTTGGCCTTATTGACCAGCGAGGGGGAGGAAAGTTGAACAACGTGAAAGACTTGAAAGAGTTAAAACGGGCATTAATTAAAACCGCGAATAAATTGAAGGACAGGGGTCTGGTTTCCGAGGGGGTCAATAAAGGAAGCATCTCCTTACGGGTTGCCGAAGACCAGTTTTTAATCAGCCCCAGCAAACTGGATTACGCGGAATTGACCGAAGAGAATCTGAACCTTATGAAGCTGGACGGGAGTTTTGTCGCCCAGCCATCGCCGGTCTCCCGCGACAGCTATTTCCACCTGGCGATTTATAAAAACTACCCCCATCTCCGGGCGGTAATTCATACCCACTCCAAGTACGCCACCGCCCTGTGCCTGGCCAACCGGCCGTTGCCCTTTATCACGATGGGGATGAAATTCCATTGCGGCGGGGCGGTGGAGATTGCCCCTTATGCCCCGCCCAACAGCGAAGAGTGTACCCGTTTGATCCTGGAGCATCTGAAAGACAAAAAAGCGGTTTTACTGCAAAACCATGGCCTGGTCTGTGTCGGTGAAAGCCTGGCCGGTTGCTACGAGACTGCAGAATTTGTGGAAGCACTAAGTGAAAGTTATATCCATGCTTTGCTATTGGGTGACGTGAAGGAAATCCACGAGGGAAGGGGGGATTACAAGTGAAAAAGTATAAAATCGGGGTTTGCTGTACTTTCGGGGCCGGCAGCAGTATGATGCTGAAAATGAATCTGAGCCAGGTCTTTAGCAAAATGGGGCTCGATGCCACTGTTGAGGTTTATGATATTTCGGGCGTGACCAGTGTGGAACTGGATGCCATCTACACCAGTGCAGCCCTGGCCCAGCAGGTTGCATCCTCCGGTACGAGCGCCATCGTTATTCCGGTGGTCAATTACTTTGATCTGGCGGAACTGGAAGAATTGACAAAAAAACACCTGTTGGCGGCAGGTCAGGAATAACCCGGCCCGGGTTGACCGGCAACACTATTCAGTTCTAACAAAGAAAGGAGTATAAGAGGCAATGCTAAAGGCAATACTGAACTTCTTCATCACGCAGATTTTCCAAACCCCCGCCTACTTTATGGGACTCGTTGTTCTACTCGGTTGCCTGTTTTTAAGGAAGGATGCCAAGTCTACTTTAATCTCGGTAATCAAAGCAGTTGTCGGTATGATGATCTTGAGCATTGGCGCCGGTCAACTGAAAACAGCCTCGCAGAATGTGATTGAGATCTTCACCATGAGGCTGGGCCTGACCGGGGTAAGTACGGATATGTGGACCGCGGTCTACGCTTATATTGAAGAACTCAACTTGATCAACATGGGTAATGTGGCCATGGTCATGATCACCGCCTGGGTTGTCAATCTGCTCCTGGCCAAATTCACCCCGATCAAAACGATCTTCCTCACCGGTCATGTGGCCTACTGTGACTCGGCGTTCATCACTTTCTTCCTGTATAAGGTATGCGGATTAACCGGGGGTGCGCTTTTTGTCGGCGCCGTTTTGACCTGCGCCGTGTATTGGTGGCTCTTCCCGGCGATCCTGCGGCGCTTCTTAACCCCGATGCTGGGCGAGGAGACCCCCCTTACCCTCGGGCACAACTTGTGTATCTCCGGTTTGATCACCACGCAACTGGCCCGGCTCTTCGGGAAGAAGGAAGAGAGCGCTGAGAACCTTAAACTTTCGGGTTGGCTTTCCATCTTCAAGGATTCGGTTGTGGCCTATAGCATCATCATGTCCGTCATCTACGTGACGATTATCCTCATCGCCGGCCCGGAGATTGTGGCCAAGAAGGCCGGCAGCACCAACTATATAGTCTATGGGCTCAACCAGGGTCTGACAATGGCTGTCGGTGTTTATGTCCTGCTTTCCGGGGTCAGGATGTTCCTTAACGAATTAATCCCGGCCTTCAAAGGCTTCTCCGACCGCCTGGTCAAGGGGGCCATTGCCGCTGTTGACAGCCCGGTCTTTTGGTCCTATGGGCCGAATGCCGCCCTCCTTGGTTTCTTATTCACGGTCCTCGGGCAGTTTGCCGGCGTGGGACTCCTGGCTCTCTTCGGTTCGCCGGTAATGGCAATCCCCAGCGTGATCCCGCTCTTCTTTGGCGGTTGTACCCTTGGGGTCTTTGCCAACGCTTGGGGCGGATGGAAAGGTGTCATTGGCGCCACCTTTATCATGGGGATCATCACCATTTGCGGTTCCGCCGCCCTGGCTTATGTGGTGGGAACCAACTTCGTTCCCGGCCATTCCGACTGGAGCACATTATGGTTGGGTGTAATGTTTATCTTGCGGACTCTGTTTGGAGCAAGGGTTTAAGTTGGAGTAAGGGTTAAAGCTTGATCTAGAAAAAACTGAGGATTGGTGGAAGCAATGAAGACAATCAAAACACTCAACGGCCCAATCGCTCCGGACCAGTTGGGATTCTGTGACATCCATGAACATCTTTGGAAGTCCGGAGGGATGGAAGTCATCGAGGACGGGGATTTTGCCATTGAGGATCTGGAAAAATCCCGTGCCGAACTCAAGAGCTATGTGGAGGCAGGGGGCAAATCCCTCATTGATATGCAGCCGATTGGCGTGGGCCGGGGCATAAGAGAATTGAAAGAGATCGCCAAAGGGATTGACGCCCATGTCATCGCTGCCACCGGGTTCCACCGGGCAGGCCTTTACGACAAAGCCCACTTCGTCTATAAATACAGCCTGGACCAGATCGTGGAGCTTGTCCTTGCCGAGGTGGAAAAGGGGATCGAGGTAAATGATTTTTGCGGTCCCTTTGTGGAGCATTCGGATGTCCTCCCCGGGGTGGTAAAGGCTGGTACCAGCTACTATAAGATTACTCCCCTGGAGGAAAAACTGCTGAAAGTGGCAGGGAAGGTTAGCGCCAAGACGGGGATCCCGGTCATAACCCATACCCACAGGGGAACCATGGGCCTGGAGCAGGTGGAGATCTTAAAAGCCCAGGGTGTACCCGCAGAAAAAATCTGCATCGGACATCTGGACCGGAATGCCGACCTGACCTACCACCGGATGGTCTTGCGGGAAGGGGTTTATGTCCAATATGACTGTGTCGCCCGGGTCAAATACCATCCGGTCAGCGATACGATGGAGCTCATTAAGGAACTGAGCAAAGAGGGTTATGCCGGCCGGATTTTGATCGGCGGCGACTGGGGCCGGGCCTCCTATCTAAAGAGCTACAACGGTGCGCCCGGGCTGGAGTTTATCCCTAAGCAATTGCCCGGGTTGATGCGGGAGTACGGGATCTCCGACGAGGTAATCGAACGGATCTTTATCCACAATCCCCAGGAGTTCCTGGCCTATTAGTCTATTAATTCTTAGCGGGCCTTCGTCTCGCGGTGGCGAAAGCTGCCGCGGGACGAAGATTCAAATGCCGGTTACCTTCGAATGCGGGGCGCTTTTATAGACCGGTTATGCCTTAAGGAAATGCCAGTCACAACTTGATTGAATACAGGTTGCACCTTAAAAAGATTTGGAGAAGAAGAAGGATGAAACTGGATTTTCACCGGGAGAAAAGGAAAATCTCGCTAATCGCCTTTGATCTGGACGGGACCCTTTTGAATAGTTCCTTGCAGATCAGTGAGTTCACTTTATCCCGGATCAGGGCCATCGCCGGCCGGAAGGTCAAAATTACCGTCTGTTCCGGGCGTATCCCCGCTTTCCAAAGGCTATACCTGGCGCAACTTGACTTGGACGGTCCCTATGTGGCCTGCAACGGCGCGCTCATCCCCCGTCACCCTGACGGTGACGACCTCTGTGCCAAACCGGTTGCGGAGGAACAATTGGAGCGGCTCTATGCTTTCTTTAGGGAGAAAAGGGTGCATGCCTCTATCCAGACCAGGGATAAGATGTATTTAACGGCCAACAACCCGCGTATGAAGTTGGTGGAGAAATATAACCGCCTGGCTGAAGAAAGAGGTCTGCCGGGGGTGGCAACCGGAGAACTGGCCGCTCTCTTTGAGAATAAAGAGGTTCGGGCTTATAAAGCCATGGTCTATGTGACAGAGGAAGAAAAACTTCAAGAGGTCGGGGAATTCTTGGCGCAGGAGCCGGGGATTGTTTATACATTCAGCGAGAAAGGCCTCTTTGATATTATGCCTGCAGGAGTAGACAAGAGCTTTGGCCTCAAAAAGATCGCTGATTATTACGGGATCCCCTACGAAGAAGTATGTGTTTTTGGCGA
Source organism: Bacillota bacterium (assembly GCA_012727895.1). Lineage (GTDB taxonomy): Bacteria > Bacillota > UBA4882 > UBA10575 > UBA10575 > JAAYGG01. Next base: position 2,293 of record JAAYGG010000121.1, on the reverse strand, counting down.
TTACGATAATGACCTGTCCCTTTTTCAGATGGCTGGGACTTCGGTGGCCATGGGCAATGCGGTTTCAAAACTGAAGAAGGTTGCCACCTTTGTGACAGATACCAATGACGAGGACGGCGTTGGTAGAGCCCTTGAAAAACTGGCGCCCTATTTCGCTTAAAAAACCGGGCTGAACTGGGATGAAAAGAGGAAAGGCAGGGTGGAACATGCGCAAGGTATATGAAGGCGCCCCAGTCTCGGAAGGACTGGGTATAGGTGAAATATATTGTTACCGGAAAGCAGATTTAAAACCCACACCGTGCCGGATTGCCCGGGAAGAGGTCAACGCTAAACTGGCTGAATATGAGGGTTTGAAAGAAAAAGTCGATGCGGAACTGGATGACTTGATCAACCAGCTTCAGTGCAGCCAGCCGGATAAATCCCTGATCTTTATGGCCCACCGGGAAATACTACACGACAAGGCTATTGACGAGAAAATCCGCAAAGAGATTGGGGAAAACCTTTCCGATCCGGCCTGGGCTATTTATACCGTCTATGAAGAGTTCCGTCTGCTCCTGGCGGGTATGAAAAAACAGCAGTTTCGTGAGCGGGCCCAGGATGTTGTAGATGTGCGGGACCGCCTGTTACGGGCGGCTCAGGGGATCGAATCCCCCAGCCTTAGCGTACTGCCGAAACCGGTGATTATCGCCTGCCATGACCTGTTGCCTTCGGATACGGCAACCCTGGACCGGGATAATGTCATAGCCATTGTTACGGAAAGCGGCGGTGAGACCTCGCACTCGGCAATTATCGCCCGGGGCTATGGTATACCGGCGCTTGCAGGTATACCGGGGTTGATGGATATAGTAAAAGACAAAGACCGGGCAATTGTTGATGCCATTGAGGGCAGGTTGATTATTGAACCCACAGAAGAAGAGATCGAAAGGTACCAGGAGGAAAAGGAGAGATATTTGCGCCTGGCTACAGAGATCCGTAGTTTCTTGGCTAAAGACCCCATTACCAAAGACGGGGCGAGGATGGAGATTGGGCTCAACATCGGTTCAGTTGAGGAGATCCGGGTAAAAGAAGCGGCTTATGCCAGCTTTGTCGGCCTTTTCAGAACAGAGTTCCTTTATATGTCTTCTCCCCAGTTGCCTACTGAGGATGAACAGTACGAAAGTTACAAGGAAGTACTGGAAGCCTTTAAACGCCCGGTCACACTGCGCACTTTGGATATTGGCGGCGACAAGACCATACCATGTATTCCCTTGCCCAAAGAAGAAAACCCTTTTTTAGGGGTACGAGGCATCCGCCTCTGCTTTGAAAAGCCGGAGATCTTCAAGACCCAACTGCGGGCGGCCTTCCGCGCCTCCGCCCATGGGGAACTCTCGTTGATGCTCCCCATGGTCGCCAGCATGGAAGATATTTACCAGGCAAAGGAATTGATAAACAGTGTCCGGCAGGAATTGGCGGCTGAAGGCATCCCCATGGCCCCGGAGGTAAAAACCGGTATTATGGTGGAAGTGCCATCCATCGCGTTGCTTGCCGATTTGGCCGCAAAAGAAGTGGATTTTGCCAGCATAGGAACGAATGATTTGTGCCAGTATACCCTGGCGGTTGACCGGATGAACCCAAGGGTAATGAAGTGTTATCAAAGTTTTCATCCGGGTTTGTTCCGGTTAATCGGTTATGTTGTGGAAGAGTTTAGAGCGGCAGGAAAACCGGTCAGTGTCTGTGGGGAATTGGCTGGGAACCCCCTGGCGGTGGCGGTGCTGATCGGTTTGGGAGTACGCCGGTTTAGCATGAACCCCTCTTCTATAGCAAAAGTCAAACGAATTATTACCCAACTTACCACCGGCCAGGCGCAAGAACTGGCGGAAGAAGTTCAGAGACTAGCTACAGCTGCGCAGGTTAAACGGTTCTTGGAAAACGAGTTGCAAGATTATCTCTATTGAGGAGGAGTACACTCATGTATGTGGGGAAAGCCGTTGTGATTAATAAAACCGGCTTACACGCCCGGCCGGCTTATGAATTTGTCAATATGGCAAAGAAGTTTAAAAGTGATATAATGGTGCGACGCCTCGATGGTGAAGAGGAAGGCGTTGATGCAAAATCCATCATGTTCTTGCTCTCCCTTGGGGTTTGCCAGGGGGATAAAATTGAGATTGCCGCCGAGGGGTGCGATGAAAAGGAGGCAGTGGAAGCCCTGGTCAATTTGATCGCCAGCGGCTTTGGGGAGTTGGAACAATAGGCCGGTTTTCTCTTTCTATTCGTAAAATTTTGCCTTACAAGCGTATTCTTACGCTTTTTTTTT
>JAAYGG010000120.1 GCA_012727895.1 Bacillota bacterium | reverse complement strand
TTGCGTAGCCTCCTCAAAGTGCTTTTTGCACTGGTGATTGGTATGAAAGTACAGAAGCCCCATCAGTTCCCATTCTTGATATATTAACATAAAAAGACCAGGTAGACAAGGCATGGTTATGCACGGAACGGCTTCTGCGGGAAAAAGGGGAAGGAGATTGATTACAATAATAGAAAATAAAACATGAAGCAAGGGCCGCAACGTGTCTTTTTACGGGAATACGGGGGTAATGCGCTATGCAGCAAGAAAATGAGAAAAAAGGTTATCCATTGCCTTTTGAAACAACGGCAAGGGTAAAACTGTATGAACATATCTTATTACTCTTTGCGGTTGCTTTCTTTACCGCGCTGGTATTTGAGACAAAGGGTTCCGGCCCCGGGCCTTTCTTGTTCAGATTGTTCTTTTTAGCTATCGCCTTATACGTTTTTTATAATTGGCTGTTCACAGGGGTACTGAAAAAAACGAAACTAAGATTGACTGGGGACCGGATAGTATACATAGATACGTTTGGAAAGAAGACTGCCGGGTGGAGCGAGATTAACCGTGTTGAATTATTTAGACAACTCGATAGGAGTTATATCGGCATAATGCTAAAAGAAGAGGCAGGGGGAGAGAATAACCCCCTCCGGCAGAACCCCTTCCGGCGTCTTTTCCGCCGGGTGCGTAAAAACTTCTTTTCGATCTTAATCCCGCTCTCGTCATTTCCCGGCCTTGATCTGGAAAGGCTTTATTTGACGATGGGTGAGTGCATGGGTCCGTACCTGGAGGGAGATGACGCCAATACGGAGAGTGGCGGGAGGGGTCCGCAATGAACCAAAAGATCCTCTTCAACGACGGTTGGGAGTTTGCCAAGAGCGGGCTGGGGGTTACCAGCCCGGAGGGGCTGGCTTTCCAGCCGGTGGATTTGCCCCATGACTGGCTGATTTATAATACTTTAAACTTATATGAAAATAGTATTGGCTGGTACCGGAAGCGGTTTGTTGCCCCCAAGGCCCACCACGTTCTCCTCTATTTCGAAGGCGTTTATATGGATTCCACGGTCTATGTCAACGGGCAACCGGTGGGGGAATGGAAATACGGGTACTCCTCCTTTGAGCATGAGATCACCGGGACCCTCCGGGAAGGGGAAAACGAGATCCTGGTGAAGGTGGTCCACCAGTCGCCCAACAGCCGGTGGTATTCGGGGGCCGGCATCTACCGGAATGTCTGGCTGAAGACCAGAGGGGAAAATTACATTGAAACCCACGGGGTCTATATCTCCACCCGCAAGGAGCAGGAAGGGAAGAACCGCTGGGTGGTGGAGGTCGATACGGACCTCTGCCTCCGGCAGGAGGGGGAACTGGTCCACCGCCTGCTGGACGGCGGCCGGGAGCTCGCCGTGACGGCAAGTGTTGTCACGGAAGAAAAGAACGGCCGGCCCAACCGGCAGCGGCTCTTCGTGGAAGACCCCGGCTTGTGGAGCCCGGAGAACCCCAAACTCTATGAGCTCGTTACTGAGTTGTACATAATTACTGAAGATGACGCAGGGAACCGCAGGAAACAGATGGTTGAGACCCTCACCCACCGGATCGGCTTCAAAGAGGCGGTTTTCGACCCCGACAAAGGCCTCTTCCTGAACGGGAAAAAGATCAAGCTGCAAGGGACCTGTGAACACCATGACTTGGGGGCCCTGGGGGCCGCCTTTAATAAAACCGCCTTGCGCAGACGGTTTAAGTTGCTGAAGGAGATGGGGGTGAACGCGGTCCGGACCGCCCACAACATGCCGGCCCCGGAGTTCATGGACCTTGCCGATGAGATGGGGCTTTTGGTGGTCTCGGAGGCCTTTGACATGTGGGAACTCCCCAAGACCCCCTATGATTACGCCCGGTTTTTCAAGGAATGGGCCGGGAAGGACGTGAAAAGCTGGATAACGCGGGACCGGAACCACCCCAGCCTCCTGATGTGGAGTATCGGCAATGAGATCTACGATACCCACGCCGATGCCAAAAGAGGGCAAGAACTCACAAAGATGCTGGTGGAGTATGTCCGGAAATATGACCCCAAGGGGAACGCCAAGATCACCATCGGCTCCAACTATATGCCCTGGGAGAATGCGCAAAAATGCGCGGAACATGTGGAAGTTGCCGGGTACAATTACGGGGATAAGTACTACCGGGAGCACCACGCCAAGTATCCCCACTGGGTGATTTACGGGAGCGAGACCGGGTCGGTCGTCCAGAGCCGGGGGGTTTACCATTTCCCCTATGAAGTACCCATACTCTCCGATGATGACGAGCAGTGCTCGGCCCTGGGGAACAGTACCGTCAGCTGGGGCGCCAAGTCGCCGGAGGCCTGTATCATCACGGAACGGGATACCCCCTTCTCCCTTGGCCAGTTCATCTGGTCCGGTTTTGATTATATCGGCGAACCCACGCCTTACCATACGAAGAACGCCTACTTCGGCCAGTTGGATACGGCCACTTTCAAGAAGGATTCCTATTATATCTACCAGGCGGCCTGGACCGATTATAAAACCAACCCGATGGTCCATATCTTCCCCTACTGGGATTTCAACCCCGGCCAGATGATTGACGTCCGGGTCTGTTCCAATGCGCCACGGATTGAACTGCAGCTTAACGGGGTTACCGTCGGTACTTTTGACATTGACCACCAGCACGGGGACCAGTTGGTGGGGTGGTGGAAGATCCCGTATCAGGAAGGGGAACTCAAGGCCATTGCTTATGATGAAAACGGCCGGGTCATCGCCACCGCTGTCCGCCGGTCTTTTAGGGACCCGGCCCGGATCCGCCTGACCCCCGATAAAAGACAGCTTTACGCAGACGGCACGGACCTGATCTTCGTGGAGATCACCATGGAGGATGAAGACGGGAACCCGGTGGAGAACGCCGGCAACCGGGTGCACGTCGCGGTCACGGGCGCCGGCCGCCTCATCGGCCTGGATAACGGGGACAGCACCGATTATGACCAGTACAAAGGGACAAGCCGGCGGCTCTTCAACGGCAAGCTGATGGCGCTCATCGGCGCGACACTTGAACCGGGGAAGATCCGGATCAAGGTCACCTCCAAAGGCTTGCCCAGTGTGGAAGAGGAATATGAGGCCCTGCCGGCCACGGGGAAGGATCTGACAGGTATCTCCGCGCAGATACGCAACCAGGATCTCCCTTGCGTTTTGGGGCATGAGGACGAGATCCCCCTGCGCAAGATTGAGCTCATCTGCGAGGGCGAGCGGGTATTGTCCAAGGAGAAAAGGGAGGTTTTGGTCCGGGCAAAATTGTACCCGGAGAACGCCTCTTATCAGGAGTTGGAATGGGAAGTTGTCAATGAGCGCGGGATCCCGGCGCCCCTGGCCAAAGTGGAAGCACGCGGCCTTGAGGCAAAGGTGACCGCTTTGGCGGACGGCGCTTTCCGTCTCCGTTGCAAGAGCAGGAACGGGTCGGGGAAGGTCCGCCTCATCTCGCAGTTGGAGTTTACCGCCAAGGGCTTGGGCATGATGTATAAAAACCCCTATGAGTTCATCTCTGCCGGGCTTTACGATTACAGCAAGGGGGAAGTGGGGAACGGCAACGAGAAAGGGGTGGCCACCGCCGACGACGGCGAGACGCAAGTGGGCTTCAGGAACCTTGATTTCGGCCCGGTGGGATCCGATACGATTACCATCCCCATCTTCACCTTGTCCAATGAACCGTATTCCCTGGAGATCTGGGAGGGGATGCCGGGCGAAGAGGGCAGTTCCTTGCTGGCGGAACTTATCTACCAGAAGGAGTCCAAGTACAATCACTACCAGGCCGAGACTTACCGGTTGCCAAGGCGCTTGCGCGGCCTCACCTCCATCTGTTTTGTCACGCACCGGAAGATGCATATCAAAGGGTTCGTCTTTGCCAAACCGGAGCGGGCTTTCATGCGGAACGACGCCGCCGATGCCGACCGGATTTACGGCGACAGCTATCAGGTGAGGGGCAAGGCGGTGGAAGGCATCGGCAACAATGTCACCCTGGAGTTTGCCGGGATGGATTTTGGCCCCGAAGGCGCCGGCCGGCTGGTGATCTGCGGGCGCACCCCGCTGGCGAAGAACACGATCCACCTCCTCTTCAGCGGTCAGGAGGGAGAAAGCCGCCAGATCATTGAGTTCACCCGGGCGGAGGAATACGAGGAGCGGGTCTTTAACCTGGAAAGGATAACCGGCGCGCAAAAGGTGAGTTTCGTCTTCCTCCCCGGCTCCAATTTTGATTTCGGCTGGTTCCGTTTTGAGCGATAATGGCTTGCATTCATTTATTGAAAACACTTTTTAAAAAGTTATCATTAAGAAAAGGAGGGGAAAAGCCATGAACGAACAGGCAAGATCAGGATGGATCTTTGCCGGGCTCCTTTTGGTGTTGGCCTTTCTTTCCGTCCTTAGCCTTTTTTTGCCACAAGGTACCTTTCTGCCCCTGCCTGAGGAGGAGCTTGTTTTTCCCTTGCCGGTGCTGGCCCTGATTAACGGGGTTGGCATTATCATTATTTACGGCGGCCTGGGGTGGCTGGGGCTGAATCTTGCGCGTAAACTCGGTTTTCCAGAGTTGTATGCAGAGAAGATTACAAACAAGGAGAGGTTTCTCTACCCCGGATTGGCAGGCGCCGCCATCGGGGTCTTTTTTATCTTTGCCGATCTGGTGCAAGCCCAATTTCATCCTTTAGGGCGGTTTCCGCACCCGCCTTTTCCCATGTCAATTGTGGCTTCCGCCACGGCGGGGATTGGCGAAGAGATGATCTTCCGCCTCTTTTTAATACCCTTTCTCCTTTGGTTGCTCCGGAAGAAGCCGGCAAACAACGGGGCGTTTTGGGGTGTGGCCATCTTTTCCGCTCTTGCCTTTGCCTTCGGGCATTTCCCTTCGCTTCTGATTCTTTATGGGTTGAAAAGCATTAGTGAACTCCCATTCGCTATTTTCTTGGCCGTGGTTTTGCTTAACGGGGTGGTATCCCTCTTTGCCGCCGGTTATTTCCGGAAGTACGGCTTTTTGGCCGCTGTGAGCCTGCATTTTTGGACAGATATCGTCTGGCACGTGCTCTGGGGGTTGGTTTAAAGAAGAAACCAGCAAGAAAGGGGGTATATCACCGCTTACCACATAAAAAACGGTAAAGAGATCCCAATTCGGATGTGCGATGATCTGACCGAGTACGATTTGGGAAAAGAAGAAGCGGATGACTATTGGTTGTGAGAAAAATCTATGTGGAGAAGATTGAAGATTGGGCTAGGGGGTAATCCGGGTGCCGAAGACAATGTTTGCCGTTTTTCTGTTCATCCTGGCCTTTGCTTGCGTTTGTATTGTTCCGGCCGCCGGGCGTTGGCGGCGGAGGTCTTTCTCAACACCCCGGATACCAGATACCACGTGGAAGACGGTATTATTTACTGTTATAAACAGATCGACGCAGTAGAAATCCGGAAAGATGAGAGAGCCGTTTTTACCGCTCCTGATGGTTTTAGAATCGTTGCTTTTGATGTGGCGCGGGTGCGGGGGATCGCCGGCAGCCCGCGGCAATGGGCAGGGGCGGGAGTAGGAGCAGGAGGAAGGGAAGAAGCGGGATCGGGAGCAGGAGCAGGAACACGAGAGGGAACTGGATTGGGGACAGGGGCAGGGGCAGAAACAGAAGCGGGAGCAGGAGACTCTACCCTGTTAGCGGTTATTCTGGAGAACGTAGAGGTCCGCTTATTATGCATTTATAGCGAAACAGTAGATGGGATATGGTTTTATAAGGATATGACGCCGTACCGGATGGAAGGTCCTTTTTGCCGATGTGGATGACGACGGCGTTCTGGATCTCTGCCTGGGGGTGTGGAAGGAAAGCCCATTGCACCAGTGTTGGCGAAGAGGCTTTTCATTTACCACCTGGCCCCCGGTTTGCCCCCCAAATGGCTGGGCTCCCGGCTCTCCAAGCCAATGACGGATTTCTGCTTTTTTTATAATGGAGAAAAAACCCACTTGGTCTCTACGGAAATGACCAGAGACGGCAGGGAGTGTGTAAATGTATATTATTGGGACCAGTTCGGTTTTACCGGCTATGGCGAGTATTATCTCTTGCGGGAAGGAGAGACGGTGGCTGAAGGATACCTGCGGAAGAAGAATGGAGCATGGCAGAAATCTCTATTGATAACGGAGAACGCGCGTGCGGACGCGCGCAAGCCGCCCGGCAGGCTTCCCGGAAATTTATGGGAGGGATTTATCGTGTGCCAGGCGTTGCTGCGGACGATCGGGACGACAGTCACTACGAGTTAAGCTTGTATAAAACCGGCGAAATTAGGATGAAGACGGCTGATGAACCGTTCACCAGCAAGAATTTGCAGAATGTCACCTTGCTCTACAGCGTGGAGGGAGAAATAAGCGAGGTCCCTCATTTCATATGTCTACCTGCCGGACCGCTTTGATGTGGGCCGGTGGGATGCGGCCCTTGTCGGCCGGGCAATAAGCGAGGCCCGCCGGAAGGCGGATTTTGTCTTCGTCAGTTTCCACTGGGGGGTTGAATTCAGCCACCGCCCCACGGCCACGCAGATGAAGATCGCCCGGTTCTGTATTGATCAGGGGGCGGATGCGGTCATCGGCTGCCACCCCCATGTCCTGCAAGGGATCGAGATCTATAAAGGGCGGCCCATCTTTTACAGCCTGGGAAATTTCATCTTTGACCAGGCCTACGAACCGGCCTGCCGGTCCGTCTTTGCGGTGCTCCGTGTTTCCGCCAAAAGGCTTGAAGAGATTCTGCTCAGGCCGGTCTATATCCGTGATTGTATACCGGAACTGGCGGCGGGGGAAAAGAAGGAAGCGATCATTGCCGATCTGCAGGAGTATTCAAAGGTATTCGGGACGGAATTTACCCTCACCGGAGATGGACTCCGGGTGCTGCATTCAGGCAGATAAATAGGCATATTATGATTAATGGCAGCGCCGGAATCAATGAGGTAGCTAGTCACCGGCGCTTTCTTCGTTTCTAGTTTTCCTCAGTTCCATAAGGCCTTCTCCCGCCACGTGCCTTTTTTATAAGCAATCGCGGTGATGATGGCCCCCAGGCTCCAGGAGAGGAGAAGAGAAATAAAGAGCGACTCGGGTCTGCCGATGGGGTACAGTTCGCTTCTGGTGAGGTAAGCGAGGCCGTAAGCAATAGGAATCCGGAGCCCGAACACGGTGATCAGAGAGATCCACATGGGCGTAACCGTATCCCCGGCGCCACGCATCACCCCTGATAAAGACTGGCTAATGGCGACCGCGATATAGCCGGCGGCCAGGATCCGCATCATCCGCATACTCAAATTCACCAGTTCGGCGGTTTTCGTAAAGACATTCATCAGGTACCGGCCAAAGAACAAGAGGATGATGGTGATGACGGTGGCAACCCCTGCCGCCATCCGCATGCCTTCTTTTGTTCCTTGCTGCAGGCGGTCCATCTTCCTGGCGCCGATATTCTGCCCGGCAAAGGCGGTCATGGCCGCGCCAAACGAGAAGTTGGGCATCATGGCAAACCCGTCCACGCGCATGACCATCACATGACAGGCGATAACCAACTCCCCGAAACGGTTGGTGAGGGACTGGACGACAATCATGGCCATGGAGAAGATGGCATGGGTGAGGCCGGAAGGCAACCCCAATTTGATCAAGGTCAGGGAATGGTACTTGTTCAGCTTGAGCGCGGACCAGTTAAGATGAAAGATCTCTTTCATCCTCAGTAACTTCAGCAAGCAAAGGACCGCCGAGATTACTTGGGAAATAACTGTGGCCAAAGCCACGCCGGGAACGCCCATGTTGAAGTTGGCAACAAAGACGATATCCAGCCAGACATTGAGCACGGTGCAGATGAGTAAAAAGACCAGGGCGGAAAGGGAATCTCCCAGGCCGCGCAGTATCCCGGAGAGGATGTTATAATAAGCAAAGCCGGCGCCGCCAAGGCAGAAAATACGCAGGTAGTCCGCGGACCAGTCGAGGATTGACGGCGGGGTGTTCAAAAGGATAAGTAATGGCTTGCTGATCAAGGTACCGAGGATCATGATGATCACAGAGGCAATGGCGGTCTGGGTAATACTGTTGCCGATGGCGAGGGAAAGGTTCTCCCGGTCCTTGGCCCCGAAATACTGGGAGACCATGATGCCAGCACCCATGGAGATACCCATGAAGAGAATGAGCAGGAGGTTGAGGATGGGCCCGGCGCTGCCCACCGCGGCCAGGGCATTGTCACCGATATACCTGCCAACAATAATGGAATCCGCCGTGTTATACAGCTGTTGGGCCACATTCCCGATGAGCATTGGGATCATGAATTCTGCGATTCTCTTCCAAGGCGCTCCCTCCGTCATGTCTTTAGGAGCAAAGAGCGTTTTAAGGGTTCTAAGTACTGGCATGATTAACCTCCTGAAGACTGAAAAAAGAAGAGCCTTCATTGGCCCTTGTAATAAGCACTATTCTCATCTTAATGCTCATTTGCTGCCCTGTCAAGATTGGTCCTTAAAAACGTACGCGTCAAGCTTTAGTAGGCGAGAGACCTCGCCACAATTGGTGTTCATAAAGCTGTGCTGAAGCCGCTGAGGTTCCGTAGAGCTATCACCCAGGGTTTCGTAGAGTACCCTAAGCTAGGCA
>JAAYGG010000119.1 GCA_012727895.1 Bacillota bacterium | reverse complement strand
GGAGGATAAAATGAGCTTCATTATCAATAAAGTGACATTAAGCAGCGGGGCTTTGTTCTTCCGGGAAAAGGAGGCCTATAGCGGGGTTCACAAAATTGCCGGTAAGGTCATGCACGATATCGAGCTGGTCTTTGGTATTGCCCCAACGGCAGCGGAAGAAATCACGCAATGCGCCTCTTCTGTGGTTATCTACGGAACAATCGACCGGAGTCCTGTTTTAGCGGACCTCTCCGGGCAGGGATTGATCACCCTGGAAGAGCTCAGGGGAAAAAATGAAGTATATTTGTTCCAGGTTATCGACGCCCCCTGGGAAGGGATAGACAAGGCGCTGGTCATTGCGGGCAGTGACAAAAGAGGAACGATCTACGGCCTCTTCCATCTCTCGGAGATGCTGGGGGTCTCCCCCTTTGTCAACTGGTCGGCGGTCAGGCCGCAACGGAACGAGGAATTTCTCCTGACCGACGGCTACAAGTATCTCTCGAAAGAGCCGTCCATCCGCTACCGGGGCTTTTTCATCAACGATGAATGGCCCGCCTTTGCCAACTGGTGTCATGAAAATTTTGGCGGTTTTAATGCTAAAGCCTATGAACATGTCTTCGAATTGTTGTTGCGTTTGAAAGGCAATTATCTATGGCCGGCCATGTGGTCGGCGCGGTTCTACGACGACGGCCCGGGGCTGGCCAATGCCGAGTTGGCCGATGAATTGGGCGTCATTATGGGGACATCCCATCATGAACCATGCCTGCGCCAGGGCGAAGAGTACAGGTACCTGAGGGGGAAAGACTCGATCTATGGCGATGCCTGGAATTTCCGGACCAATAAGGAAGGGATCACCCGTTTCTGGGAGGATGGCCTGATACGGAGCGGCAAGTTTGAGAATATCATTACCGTCGGGATGCGCGGCGAGGCTGATACGGCCATTATGAAAGAAGCCACTTTGGCAGATAACATCAACCTCCTGCGCGATGTGCTAAGGACGCAGAACAGATTAATCAAGGAGTATATCAACCCCGACCTCACCAAAGTACCCAGGATGTTGGCGCTCTATAAAGAGGTGGAGGCGTTTTTCTATGGGGATGAAAACACCCCGGGCCTGCTGGGTTCGGAAGAACTCGAAGGCATCATCCTGATGCTCTGCGATGACAACTTCGGCAATCTGCGGACCTTACCGTCGGAGGAGATGCGCGCCCATAACGGCGGTTTCGGCATGTACTATCATTTTGATTACCATGGCTGGCCCGTATCGTATGAATGGATTAACAGTTCCTACCTGCCGAAAGTATGGGAGCAGATGTGTACCGCTTACGATTTTGGCATCCGTGAGCTGTGGATCGTCAATGTCGGCGACATCTGCACGCAGGAGTTTCCCTTGAACTTCTTCCTGGATCTGGCTTATGATTTTGAGCGGTGGGGAACCAGTGCCATCAATACGACCAGGGACTACACCAGACTTTGGGTGCAGAAGCAGTTCGGGGGCGCCTGCGCCGATGCGGATCTTGAGGCGATCCAGGAGATTTTGGAAGGGTACACCAAAATCGCCCATAACCGCCGGCCGGAGGCGATGAACGCCTGTGTTTATCATCCTGTTAATTACCAGGAAACCGACAGGCTCCTCGCAGAGATTGAGCGGCTGATGGCCAAAGCCGGTGAACTCTACCGGAAGATGGACGAACGGACGCTGCCGGCCTTCTTCTCCCTGGTCTATTACCCGGCAATGGGGAATTTGAATCTACAAAAAATGTGGCTCCTGACCGGCAAGAACCATTACGCCGCAAAGCTGAACAGTATGGAAGCCAACCAACTGGCAGAAGAGATTAGAGCTTGCATGCAACGGGATAAAGAACTGATCGATGAATACCACAGCATGGAAAACGGGAAATGGTACGGTATGGGCCTCTCGGAACACATCGGCTTCATCCACTGGAACGAGGAAGAATGCAAGTATCCCATCCTCATGCAGGTCATGCCGGCGCGCAAGAACCGGTTGGTCGTCTCTGTCGACGGGACCACACAGCATTCGGAGGGTAGCGGCTGGCACGTGCATAAACTCTATATGAACGACTTCCGGCGGCCGGATGTGACCGCGGCCTCCTTCACCATCAGCAGTGTCAGCGATCTGGAGGCTCCTTACGAGATTACCTGCGATGCGCCCTGGTTATCCTGTTCCAGCTACAAAGGGGTATTGGACGGCAGGAGCAAAACAACGGAACGTATTACCGTCACCATTGACCGCAACAAAATAGGGAATGAGACCGAAGCCCGGATCAAGGTGAAGATCCCCTGCGGCCTGGTGACGATTATTGTCGATGCCAGGCAACCGGAGCTCAGCGGGTTGCCGGAGAGAACCTTCATCGGCACCGACGGTTATATCTCCATTGAAGCCGAGCACTACCACGCCAAATATGACCTGGCGGACGCCGGTTTCCGGGTGCTCGAGGGCTACGGCAAGACCTTGTCGGGCGTAAAGGTATTTCCAACCACCAGGTATTTCACCCCCGGCCAGGGGCCGTCCCTGGAATACCTCTTTGTTGTCGATGAACCCGGGACCTATATGGTGGAATTATATACGCAGCCCAGTAACCCG
>JAAYGG010000014.1 GCA_012727895.1 Bacillota bacterium | reverse complement strand
CACCAGAATATTGAAGAGATCATTGCCCGGCTGGACCGCCGTATGCCACAGATCAACATTGAGGCGCGGGTGGAGGAGATTAGTTTGGCCGCCTCCAAAGAACTGGGGATCACCTGGGAATTTCCCCATTTTTCTCTTGGCGCTGATCTAACTCAAGACCCAAACCTGCGCTTTAACTTGGTTACCACTCAGACCCTGCACGCAATGGAGGAAAAAGGGGTCGCCCGCGTGCTGGCTAACCCGAATATTTCCACCACGGACGGGCAGGAAGGAAGGATTTTTATCGGCGATCGGTTGCCGGTTATTACCTCCAGAATCCGGGATGGCATGATCGAAGACGAGGTTACATATATTGAGGCCGGTACGCTTTTAACCGTCGAGCCCCAGATCAATGACGAGAAGACGATAACCGTCAAGGTCCGGGCTGAGGTGAGCAATATCATCGGCTGGCGGATAGGCGCCACCGGTATGGAAGTACCGGTGGTACGGACCAGGGAAGCCAGTTCCGTGGTTCGCCTCAGGGAAGGGGAGACCTTTGTCCTTTCCGGCTTGAACCTGCAGCAAGATACAGAGACGATAACCTCCGTCCCGTTTGTTTCCCGGCTGCCTTTCTTTGGCCGGCTTTTTCAGAAACAAACCAAGGAACCATGGGAAGAAACGGAGATCTGCATCTTCCTCACGCCTTATATTGTTTATGAAGAAGAGGAGGAGGGGGTCCGGCCGGGTACCGCAAGAAGACCGGCAGTAAAAGAGGTGGATCTGGAGGTGGTTTGGCCGGACGCCGGCACGAAAGAACCCGCCCCCATTGAACCGGTTATTGTCCAGCCGGAGGAGAAGGAAGCTGCTGTGATCCGGGAAACCATTGAACCCGATGAAACCACTGAGATCCGGGAAACCACCGAACCCCGGGTAGCTATTGAGGTCCGGGAAATTACTGAAACCCAGGAAACCGCGGAAACAAAGGACGAACCGGATGAAGCAGGCTGGACAGAACTGGGCCGGAAAGACCATGACGGGCAGGTTTCCGGTTTGCCCCCGGTTACACCGCCGGTGACACCCCCGGTAACACCCCCGGTAACACCCCCGGCGACCGCGGAAGAACAGAAAGAAGCAGCGGCCAAACCGGTAAAACCGGGTTTGCGCCTGACTTATGAGGTCCAGCCCGGCGATACAGTCTCGGCAATCGCAAGAAAATACGGGATTAGTCCCAGGAGCATCCTGGCGGAAAATGAGGGCGCGGAAAAACTCCTTGCCGGGCAGCACCTGATCGTGCCCATCCCCGAATCCCACCTTTACCCGTTGAAGGCGGGGGAAACCTTGTGGCGCCTGGCGAAACGCTACGGCACCACCGTGGAATTACTGATGGAGATTAACGGTATCACCGATGTTACCGTTTTAAAGACCGGACGGTTAATCATTCTGCCGGTACCGGCGGATCGGATTGCGGATGATCGCTACTAAAAAGAAGCTCCCAAAGGGTGAGGGGGGGCCGGCATTTTTCACAATGGGACCGTGGCTGTTCCCCCCAACGGAATTCCTTTTCTTCCGTCCCGCGGCAGTACGGTCCCGGCAGTAGCCCGCTTGCGCGGCAGATCTGGAGTTTAAGAAGGCGGTGTTTGGAACAGAAGAGTACCGGGTCATGCCCGACCCGAAAGTACTCTTTTTTTTGCGGGCAGGCCGGGGTGGCTAAGAGCCCGGTTTCCCGGCAGACTGGCCGGGCGACGATGCCGGGGGGGACCGGGAACCCGGAATTTCCTTCCCCGGCCAGGGCCTGGTTGATGAAATCCACCCAGACCGGCGCTGCCAGTTTCCCGCCGCCGCCCGGCAGGGGATGGTTTCGGTCATGGCCGATGTAGACGACAGCCGCCAGGCGGGGGGTGTAACCGGCAAACCAGGCGTCCCGGTTTCCCTGGGTGGTGCCGGTTTTGCCTGCGGCCGGGTATTGCAGTTTTTTCCCGGCTTCAGCCGCGGTCCCGCCGGGCTTTAAAGTGTCCTCCAGGGCTGAAGTGACAAGGAAGGCCAGGCGCGGGTCGAGGACCTGCCGCGAGTGGGGCCGGCGTTGCCAGAGGAGCCTCCCGGACCGGTCGTAGATGGCCTTTACCGCCCAGGGGGTAACAGCCCGCCCGCCGTTGGCCAGGGGAAGGTAGGCGGTGAGCAACTCCAGGGGGGTGACTTCCGCCGTGCCCAAAGCCAGGGAGATGTGGGAGGGCAGGGGGGAAGTAATCCCGAGCCGGCGGGCCATACCGATCACCGGCGTCATTTTCAACTCATGGTGGAGCGAGACCGCCGTGATATTGCAGGAGACGGCCAGCGCTTCCCGGAGGCTCAGTTCCCGGTGGTGGTAAGGCTGGTCGCCGTAATCCACCGGTTCGTAGACCCCGGTTGGGCTTTCCCAGGTGAGCGGCTGGCAGGGGATGGCGGAGGCCAGGGTGTAACCGGCCTCCAGAGCCGCCAGGTAC
Organism: Bacillota bacterium; assembly: GCA_012727895.1. GTDB lineage: Bacteria > Bacillota > UBA4882 > UBA10575 > UBA10575 > JAAYGG01. Next base: position 10,329 of record JAAYGG010000014.1, on the reverse strand, counting down.
ACAAAGGGCTTAAAGGCTGAGCCCGGCTGGCGGCGGGCCTGGGTTGCCCGGTTAAAGGAGGTCTGGGTATAAGAGGTCCCGCCGGTCAGGGCCTTGATCGCCCCGGACCTGGGGTCGGCAGCGATCAAGGCGCCCTGCGGCTGGCCGCCCTTTTGGTAGGGGGCCAACCCCTTTTTCAGGGCTTTTTCCGCTGCCTGCTGGCACCGGAGGGAAAGGGTGGTTTCAATGGTCAAGCCCATGGTACTGATGCGCTCCCGGTCGACCCGGAGGATCCGGGCGGCTTCTTCCAGGGCATAGTCGAGGAAATACCGGGCTTGCCTGGGCTGGCGCGCTAAGCCGGGAAGGCGGAGGCCTTCTTTGAGGATCTCTTCCTTTTCCCCGGCCGCCAGGTACCCGGCGGCTTCCATCCGTTGGAGCACCACTTTGATCCGGTCCGTTGCGGCTTTCCGGTCAAGATAGGGGGAGTAGAGGGCCGGTCCTTTGGGGAGCCCGGCCAGGAGGGCCATTTCGGCGCGGTTCAGTTCCGCCAGTTCCCGGCCGAAATAGGTCCGGGCGGCGGTCTTCACCCCGTAGGCGCCGTGGCCGAAATAGATCTGGTTGAGATACATCTCCAGGATCTGCGCTTTTGAGTAGTGGAGTTCCAGGCGGAAGGCGTAAATAACCTCTTTCACCTTGCGTGCCAGGGATCTTTCGGCATAGAGGTAACCGGTCTTGGCCAGTTGCTGGGTGATGGTGCTTCCCCCCTGCAATCCCTGGCGGATAAAGAGGTTATGGTAGACGGCACGGAAAAAGCTTATGGGGCTGAAACCGCTGTGTTCATAGAAACGGTGGTCTTCCACGGCCAGGACCGCCCGGCAGAGAAAATCCGGGATTTCCTGGAGATTCGCCGGTTCCCGGTGCTCCTTGTAGAGGGCGGCAATCACCTCGCCCTGGTCGCTCAGGACCCGGGTGGTCAAGGGTTGCTTGGGCGCGCCCGGCGGCAGGCAGAAAAAGGCCAGGAGCGCCCCGGCCAGGAGAAGAAAAAGCCGCCAGCAGAAGATGCGTATCCTGTTCCTCATCTTACTGCGCCAGGGCTATGGCCTCCACAGGACGGCCGTACCCGCCGGCCGTGGCGTAAACCCGGTAATCCAGATCGGGAAAGATATTGTCCTTCTCTTCCAAACTGCGCAGGAATTCTTCGTTGATATTGCCGGAGAGGATCTCGTCGTAGAGCCGTAAAAACCGTTCGATATGGTCTTTGGTCCGTTTCACCGCGTATTGGACCACTGTTCCGGTTTTCATAATAAACGCCCAGTCGCTGCTCTGTGCCAGGAGGACTTCACGGGCCGCCTGGTTCAGCGCCCGGCGCAGGTTTCCGGAGGCATCAGGGAAACGGCGGGCCAGTTCGATCATGCGGCGGGTAATCTGGTGCAGGTGCCGGTAGATCCAGTCGTTACTTCCCTCCAGCCAGACCTCGTTAAAACCCTTATACCCCCAACTGGAGAGGGAGGGGAGGCTGACCTGGTTTTTCGGGTAAATCTCCAGGTAGTCGCTGGGAGTAATCAGCCTGATGGTCTTCTGGTCGTAATAGATCTTCCGGATCAGGAAATCCAGCCACTGCGGGCCCTCAAACCACCAATGGCCAAAAAGTTCCGCATCGTAGGGGGAGACCACAATTGGCCGGCGGTCCAGGATCGAAGCGAGGTATTCGATCTGCTTTGTCCGGTTGAACATGAAGTTGCCCGCATGGATTGCCGCTTTTTCCCGGGCGTTGGCCGGGATATACGGTTGTTTCTCATGGGTGGGGCCGGTCACCCGGTAATACTTGATCCCCGTATTAATCCGGGTCCCGTCGGGATGGATATACGGGCGAATATAATCGTACTCTAGGTCAAACCCGATGTCCCGGTAAAACTCCCGGTAATCGTAATCCCCGGGATACCCTTCCCGGGCGCTCCAGACCTGTTTTGACGATTCCAGGTCCCGGCCGAAGGCGGCAACCCCCGAGGGGCAGTAAACCGGGGCAAAAACGCCGTATTTGGGCCGGGGCGAGGCGTGCAGGACGCCATGGGCATCGGTGAAGAAGAACCGCAGCCCATAATCGCGGAGGATCTCGTCGTCACCCGGGTTATACCCGCATTCCGGCAGCCAGATGCCTTGCGGCGGGCGGCCGAAGAGACGGGTATGGTACTCCGTGGCGTAATGGACCTGGGCGCGGACCCCTTCCCGGTGAAGCATGAGCGGCAGATATCCGTGGGTGGCGCCGCAGGTAATAATCTCTAAAAAGCCTTCCTCTTGCAGTTTCCGGAAAGGAGTGATCAGGTTTTTCCCACACTTCTCCAGAAAATACCAGCGGGAATAGGTAAACATCTCCAGGTACATCCGGGCCAGTTCATGGAATTCCGGCAGCCAGCAGGTCCGGGCCACTTCCTTCTCGGCCAATTCGATGAGGCGTTCGATATGCCGGAGATAGCGGTCTTGGAGCAATGGGTCGGAGAACATCGCCGCCAGCGTCGGGGTGATACTCACCGTAATCCGGTATTTGACGCCGTCCTCCGCCAGTTTTTCAAAGACCCGGAGCAGAGGGATGTAGGTTTCGGTAATCGCCTCGTAGAGCCAGTCTTCTTCTAAAAACCTTTCGTGCTCCGGGTGGCGGACATACGGGAGGTGGGCATGGAGCACCAGTGCCAGATAACCTTTTTCCATAAAGAATCCCCCTTCTTTCGCCCGGCTTATGCCGGATCTTCGCAGCCGGTACCTCTCCCCGTTTTTACAGGTTGGCCGGTTTCCCGGGTGACCCGGGTGGTAATGGTAATCGTCTCCTCACCGTCCTTGGCGACGGCGGTTACCGGGATGGTCTGGATGCCGTCGGGTAAGGCCATCCGTACAGTGAAGGTACCGTCGGGGCGGAGTTTGACCGGGCGTCCTTGCAAGGTAAGGGAGGCATCGGGCTCCGTCGCCCCGTAGACGATCAACTCCGTATCGATGACCAGCCAGAAACGGCGTTCCCGCGGGCGGACCCCCACCGGGCTGGAAATACTGCTGACTACACCGGAGCCGGCCTCCCGTTCCAACCGCTTAATCAGGGACTCGACGAGTTCAACAGAGCTTTCACCCCAACCGGCGCCACTGGCCAGGCGGTAAAGACGGCGGAATTTCTCTTCGACAATCATCCACTCTTCATCGATGACCGGGGAGACACTGTCGCGTGGAGTGGTGACTTTATTGGACCGGGCAAGGGTGTGAAATTTCCCGTCCAGGGTATAATAACCCAGGTCAACCTGGTATTCCATATCCGGTTCGCCGACATTGATGTACCAATTGTTGGCATAATGATTGATGGCGATATCAAAGAACTCGGGGTCGCCGGTTCCCGGTTGCCGCCGGGAAAGATTGTAGACCCGGAGGGTCAAGGGGACCTTCTCCCACCCCGAAAAGACCCGGCTGAGCTCGGCTTTGAGTTCCGCCCGGAAGTCCCAGTAGGCATAGATCCAGTACGGATCCCGGACCAATAAAACAACGGCGGTCTCATTGTAGGAGGGGGGGAGCTCGAAACTGCTTTCTTCCCGTCGTTCCTGCTTGATAACGGTCTCTGTTTCCATGACCGCAGGGAAGGGCGTGGACGGGTCCGGCGGGGTCAGGGTCTTTTGAGAGAAATAACGCTTGGTCTCCTCTTCGCTCTGGAATTTCCCCGCCAGTTCCTCCCGGGTTATTGTCAACACTTTATGGTCTTTTTCTGCAGAAAAAGGCTGTTCTTTGGGCATTTTTACCGGTTTTTCCGGGTTCAATGCCACTCCCCCTTCCAGTCAAAGTCTGACCTGTTTCCGTAATTACCTTTATAATATGGCTCTAAGGATCAGGGAATATACACAGGACCGGTGCTGTTTGGCCGTTCTTAGCATCCCCTTTCTTTTGGAAAAAAACCCAAGAAGTTTTTTAAGAAGAGTAGTCTTCTCAAGCCGGGCGGGGAAGCCTTTTACCGGCCGGGAGCGCTTTTTTCGGTCAGGACGGACCTTTTATCGGAGGACGGGCTTTCCCGGCCGGGAGGCATTTGTCCGGGCAGGGCAGGCCCTTTATCAGCCGGGATGGATCTTTACCGGCCGGTGTAGGCCTTTGGATAGTGCGGGGTTTCCCCCGGCCGGGGCGGGCCGGGCGCCGGGGATAAAACCGGTTGCCGCCGGTAAAAATAGCTCTGGAGGTGAAGGATGGGATGGATGGTTTGCAACCGTGGGAGGCCTATACTGAGTTATTTCCCATCTCCCGCCTTTTTGAGCGGGGTTTTTGGCAACCATCGGTGGATCTGGCCGAAACGGCCGGGGAATTCATCGTCCGGGCCAACCTCCCCGGGATGAGGCGGGAGGATATTGAGTTGACGGTGGATGAAAACTCCCTGACTCTCCAGGGAGAGATCCAAGAGGAAAAAACCGCGGAAGACGAGCGGTTTTACCGGAGGGAACGCCGGCGGGGTTCCTTTATCCGCCGGATCCCATTGCAAGCGCCGGTCCGGACCGAGGATGTCAAAGCCTCTTTTCGCGACGGCGTCCTGGAAGTCCGCCTGCCCAAGGTCGAACCGGCTACGCCGCGCGGGCGGCGGGTTGAGATTCAATAGCCCTATAAAAAGAGGGCATTTTCATCGCGTTGTTATTTGCCTTGGCGCGCGGCGCTTCTATTTACCTCTAAAAATAAAGAAAACCGGAGATTTCCGGTTTTCTTTATTTTTTCCGGGAGAACTGTCTCCGTTTTCCGGGAGAACCGGTTTTGCCCGCGCATCCGTCGCCCGGTAAAAATCTCAAGAAAACAGATGGCTGTCGGCCAGGATTTTTTTGATCTCCCTAATCACTTCTTCCGGTTTTTTCACCGAGATCATCAGGCCGGCTTTCCGGTATTCGGAGAAGAGATCGCCCAGGTCGAAATCGAGCAGGATGACAGTCCTGCCGTTCTTTAAAGCCAGGGCGATTTCGGAGATGGTTCCCGTCCGCCCCGGTAAAGCCACCACCACATTACTGCTGAGAACGTTGATATAGTTCCGCCCGTCGCCAAAGCCTGTCAAGATGGGTATGTCGATATATGGTGAAGCGTTGGCGGCGTTCCGGTCCGGAAGAATACCAATGGTCAACCCCCCGCCCTCCCGGGCCCCTTTGGCGGAGGCGTCCATCACCCCGACGTCGCGGCCGCCGTTCAATAAAACCCAGCCTTCCTGGGCAATTAACCTGCCCAGTTCATACGCAAGGCGGCAAACCTCTTCGGATGCGCCTTCCCCGCCCCCCATAACGCCGACAATGACCTTTCTCATCCCCATTCCTCCTTTGCTTTTGGCGCTCCTCCCATAATTATATATTGTTCACCGGCGGCCTGGCGCCTCCTTACAAATTCATTAAAAAGCGGTAAAGAAAGAGGTTCGAGCTGCCAAGGCCAAGGGAGGCGCAGGAAGACAGCGGGTTTTTTGTTTGTAAAATTATTGTTGCACAGGCGCAGAAAAAGGTAAAGAGGGAGGATTACCCCGGCGGGTAAAGAAGAATCCCTATAATGAATTCTGAAGGGTTATCCCTTGTTGCAACGAAATATATAATAGGCATAAGCAAGTTTTTTCCGATGCTTGTTTGGCGGGAGGGATCGTTTGATGGGAAAAGCTCTGATTGTTGTGGATCTCCAGAATGATTTTTGCCCCGGCGGCGCCTTGGGGGTTGCCGGCGGCGACGAGATTATTCCGGTAATCAACAGGTTGGTAAATTCCTTTGATACAGTGGTTTATACGCGGGACTGGCATCCGGCGAACCATGTGAGCTTTGCCGAAAACCCGCAGTTCATCGATAAATCCTGGCCCGCGCATTGTGTGGCCGGGACGCCGGGGGCCGAGTTCCACCCGGATTTGCTGGTGCGCCCGGACGGTATCATTGTTGACAAAGGGACTGACCCGGCGGTGGAAGCCTACAGCGGTTTTCAGGGCACAGGGCTCGCGGAGAAGCTGCGGGAGCGGCAAGTGGATACGGTCTATATAACCGGCCTGGCCACCGACTACTGTGTGAAAGCCACGGCCCTGGACGCTTTAAAAGCGGGTTTTCGCGCCTTCGTGGTGGTCAATGCCAGCCGGGGGGTGGATAATCCTCCCGGGACGGTGGAAGATGCCCTCAATGAGTTGCGCGCGGCCGGAGTGGGGATTATCACCGATGCCGAGATAGGGAGTAGTGGGGAATGACAGGGGCAGCAGTCAACTGGATGCAACGGAAAGACATGGCCCTGCTCACCGATTTCTATGAACTGACGATGATGTACGGGTTCTGGAAAAAGGGCCGTGAAAACCGGCGGGTCTGTTTCGAGTATTTCTTCAGGGAACTGCCGCCGCATAACGCTTTTGCCCTCTTTGCCGGTTTAGATCAGGTCCTGGCCTTTATTGATAATTTCTCCTTTACAGAAGAGGATTTACGTTATCTCGGGCAGGTGGGTTTTCCCGCCGAATTCCTGGACTATTTGCGTTCTTTTCGCCTGGAGATTGATCTCTGGGCGGTACCCGAAGGCACAGTGGTCTTTCCTTATGAACCGCTGGTCCGCGTGGAAGGGCCGCTGGCTTCCGCCCAACTCCTGGAGGCCTTCCTGCTCAACGCCTTAAACTACCCGACCTTGGTGGCGACCAAGGCGGCCCGGATCTGCTATGCCGCGGAAGGGGACCCGGTGCTCGAGTTTGGGCTGCGCCGGGCCCAGGGCCCGGACGGCGGGGTAACCGGCAGCCGGGCGGCATATATCGGCGGCTGTGTGGGAACTTCCAACGCTTTGGCCGGCCGGATCTACGGGATCCCGGTCAAGGGCACCCATGCCCACAGTTGGGTAATGAGTTTCGACAGTGAAATAGAGGCCTTCCGGGCTTATATAGAGATCTTCCCGGATAACCCCGTTTTACTGGTGGATACCTATGACCCTTTAACCAGCGGTATCCCCAATGCGGTAAAGGTTTTTAAAGAGTTCCGGGAGAAGGGCCTGCCGCTGCGGGGGGCGATCCGGCTTGACTCCGGGGATCTGGCCAAACTCTCCAAAGAGGCGTGGCGCCTCTTCCGGGAGGCGGGATTTGAAGACCCGCTGATCGTCGCCTCCAACGAACTGGAAGAGGATCTGATCGCCGATTTAAAACGCCAGCAGGCAAAGGTGAACTCCTGGGGTGTGGGGACGCATCTGATTACTTCCCGGGACCACCCGGCCCTGGGCGGTGTCTATAAGATCGTTGCCATCCAGAACGGGCAGGGGTGGGAACCGAAGATTAAAATCTCCGGTAACATCAGCAAGATCACGGATCCCGGCCGCAAACAGGTGGTCCGCTATTACCTGCCCAACGGGGCGCCCTTCGCTGATCTCCTCTATTTGGAGGGCGAGGAGATCCAAACCGGTGAAGTCAAGGGTTTTGACCGGGAAAACCTCTTCAAGGAAGTGAACTTCACCGCCGGGTCCGGGAAACCCCTCCTCCAAAAGCTGGTGGAGAAGGGAAAACTTTTGGCCGGACCGGAAGACCTGGAGGCCATCCGGGAGCGGGCCCTCGCCAACCTGGCCGCGCTCCCCGGCGAGTACCGGCGTTTACGCTACCCGCAAACCTATAGCGTGTTGCTGTCCCCCGGAGCCGCCGCCGTTAAGCGGGAGCTTTTGACGGAGGCCGGCTTTTTCGGCCGGAAGTAAAAAGGAAAAAGAAATAACCAGGAACGCTTTAGAACGCTCTTGGAACGATTAAGAACGTTCCGGAATGCTCCAGATAATAACAGGAGGAATCCCCCGGCTGATTGCGAATCTTCTGTGAGTACCTGTAAACAGCAGCGGGTTTTCTGTGCTTGCCTGTGAGGAGCGGCGGGTTTTTGTGTTTGCCTTTAAGGAACAGCGGGTTTTCCACGTTTGTCTGTAAGGAGCAGCAGGTCTTCCGTGTTTGCCTGGAGAAAAACAGCGGATTTCTTGTGCCTGTTTGTTAGTGACTGAGGAACAGAGTGTATCCGGCATGAACGGAGGTGAAGCCGGTGTCTACTGCTTTAAACGTAAAATCAACAAAAAAGAGATCCCAGATACAGTTGCCGTTGCTTCCCCTGCGGGGGGTAGTTGTTTTCCCTTCGATGGTGGTCCCCCTGGACGTGGGGAGGGATAAATCCGTTAATGCCCTGGAAGAAGCGATGGTAAAGGATAAACTGATCATCCTGGCCGCCCAGTACCAGGCCGGGATCGACAACCCCCTGGCCGGTGATATCTATCCCTACGGGACCATGGCCGAGGTCAAACAGCTTCTGAAGTTGCCCGACGGGACCCTCCGGGTATTGGTGGAAGGGATTTGCCGGGTTGAAATAATCAAATATCTCCAGACCGAACCCTATTACCTGGTCCTGGCCGGGAGAATCGAAGAAACGCAGGGAAAAAGCCCGGAAGACGAGGCTTTAATGCGTACCGTATTGCTCCGCTTCGAAGAGTACGTGAAAAAGGGGAAAAACATCCCCCCGGAAGTGCTCTCGTCCGTACGGAATATCGAAGAACCCGGCCGGCTGGCTGATATTATCGCCGCCCACCTCAATCTGAAGATCGCGGATAAACAGAGGATCCTCGAAGCCGTCTCCCCCGGGGAACGCCTGGAAAAACTCTACGCCATCATTATCCGGGAGTTGGAAGTGATGGAAGTGGAACGGAAGATCCAGCTCCGGGTAAGAAAGCAGATGGAAAAGTCGCAAAAAGAGTATTATCTGCGTGAACAGATAAAGGCCATTCAAAAAGAGTTGGGCGAACAAGACGACCGCCTGGCTGAGATCGACGAATACCAGCAGAAAATAAAAGAGAAGGAGTTACCGGAGGACGTAGAAGAAAAGGCCCTCCGGGAAGTACGGCGCCTGGAGAAGATGCCGCCCATGGCCGCGGAGGCGGTGGTGGTCCGGAATTACCTCGACTGGCTGCTGGCGCTTCCCTGGAATGTCTATACCGAAGACCATCTGGACCTGGACGCGGCCCAGAGGGTTCTTGACGAGGACCATTACGGCCTGGAAAAGGTAAAAGAACGGATCCTTGAATACCTGGCCGTCTGCCAGCTAACAAAGAGCCTGAAAGGACCGATCATCTGCCTGATCGGCCCGCCGGGGGTGGGCAAAACCTCCCTGGCCCGTTCGGTCGCCAGGGCCCTTAACCGGAAATTTGTCCGCTTCTCCCTTGGCGGGGTCAGGGACGAGGCGGAGATCCGCGGGCACCGCCGCACCTATATTGGGGCCATGCCAGGGAAGATTATCCAGATCATGCGCCAGGCCGGTTCGAAAAACCCCGTGATCCTCCTGGACGAGATCGACAAGATGAGTGTGGATTTCCGGGGAGACCCTTCCGCAGCCCTCTTGGAGGTGCTGGACCCCGAACAAAACTGTAACTTCGGCGATCATTACCTGGAAGTGCCCTTCGACCTCTCCCAGGTCCTATTCATCACGACAGCCAATACCGCCCATAATATCCCGGCGCCGCTTTTGGACCGGATGGAAGTCCTCCAGCTTTCCGGGTACACAGAAGAGGAAAAGGTGGAGATCACCAAGAGACACCTCTTGCCAAAACAAATAAAGGAGCACGGCTTGGAAGAAGGGGATTTCACCCTTTCCGACGGGCTGTTGCAGGAGATTATCCGGTCCTACACGCGCGAGGCCGGGGTCCGCAACCTGGAACGGGAGTTGGCGGCGATCGCCCGGAAGGTGGCACGGCGTTTGGTTGGCGGGGCGAAACCGCCTGGCCGGGTCACCAGGCAGAACCTCCACAAGTACCTGGGGGTTCCCCGGTACCGTTATGGGACGATCGATGAGATAGACCGGGTGGGGGTGGCCACCGGCCTGGCCTGGACGGAAGTGGGCGGGGACCTGCTCCACATCGAGGTCTCGGTGGTAAATGGTAAGGGCGAGTTGATCCTCACCGGCAAATTGGGCGAGGTTATGCAGGAATCGGCCCAGGCGGCCGTCACCTACCTGCGTTCCCGGCCCCTAGGGATTGCCGAGGATTTTCATAAGAAAAATGACCTGCATATCCATGTCCCGGAAGGGGCGATCCCCAAGGACGGGCCGTCGGCCGGGATCACCATGGCGGTGGCGGTTATTTCCGCTTTGACCAATATCCCGGTCCGGAGCGATGTGGCCATGACCGGCGAGATTACCCTCAGGGGCAGGGTGTTGCCGGTTGGCGGCCTCAAGGAGAAGATCCTGGCCGCCCACAGGGCGGGGATTAAAAAGGTGATTTTGCCGAAGGAAAACACCCGCGACATGGAAGAGATTCCCGCCAATATTGCCAGGAAGATTCATTTTGTTCCTGTGGAAACTATGGACGAGGTCCTCCGGGAAGCATTGGTGCGCCCGGTGACCGTTGCCCAGAGCGGTGGTT
>JAAYGG010000013.1 GCA_012727895.1 Bacillota bacterium | reverse complement strand
GGAGGTTTAACCTGGAAAGGGTGGGATTTGTCTTGGCTGCGCAGGTTAAATACCCTGTCACCCAGGGGATTCGGTTTTTACGGGCGGCGAAGGTCAACTATACACCGTATTTATATGCTTATGAGGACAGGGGTGGGACAGAGGTCGCCGCACGGGAATTGGGGTTAGATGAACATGCAACGATTAAGACCTTAATTTTGGAAGATGAAAATGGAACCCCTCTGATTGTTTTAATGCATGGCGACAAGGAAGTCTCCACCAAAGAATTGGCCCGTGTCATCGGGGTGAAAACCATCAAACCATGCGAACCGGCGACTGCAACCAAACACAGTGGTTATGTGGTGGGCGGGATCTCGCCCTTTGGCACCCGCCGGAAAATGCCGGTGTACATGGAAGCAACAATTCTTGATCTGCCCAAGATCTACATTAATGGGGGGAAAAGAGGTTTTTTGGTGGAAATAAACCCGCAGGATTTGGTGGAGTTACTAGAGCCGGAACTGGTGAGAGTGGGGATTTAGAAGTTATCATAATGCTGTTATCCAATCCGCCGGCAATGGCGGTCGCACCCTGGATAGAGCTTGATCACACCTTCGGGACCTGCCCTTTTTGAGCAGGTCTTTTCTTTTTGTCAATGCATTCAGAGAAGAACGCGGTTGACCGGTTATAGGCCCTGGGGTATTATAGTATTACCACACGGGGGAAGAATCCATCAAGCCTTTAGCGGCATTCAAGATCTGACAGAAGAGGGGGAGAACATGAAAACCACCAGTGTTATCCGGGTAGAGGTAAAACCCCGGTTAAGTGGAAAGGCGGTCCTGGTTTTATTGTTGCTTGTCTCCGTGTTGCTCTCCGGTCACCTGCGGACGGCGGCAGCCAGGGAAGTGCAGGCCCGCGCCCAGGTGGATTTGGCAGCCACCAAACAGATAATCAGGGGGTTTGGCGCGGCCAGCGCCTGGTGTGGCTCGCTCAGCGACACCAATATGGATATCCTCTTTAAAGATATGGGCCTCAGTATCCTGCGGGTGCGGATCGCTCCCAGTGAAATCTGGAGAGCGGCCCCGGTTTTAGTGGATAGCAGTTGGATAACGGAGCTTTACAACGCTAAAAAGGCTCAGGCCAGGGGGGCCATTGTTATTGCCACACCGTGGACGCCCCCGGCTTCGATGAAGACCAATAACAGCCCTGTCGGCGGCTGGCTTAAACCCGAGGAATATGCCAATTACGCCCTATACTTAAAGGCTTTTGCGGATTACTTTGCCCATAACAAGGTCCCGCTCTATGCCATCTCCATCCAGAACGAGCCGAATATTAAGGTGGACTATGAATCGTGCTTCTGGACAGGGGAACAAATGCGGGATTTCCTGAAGAACCATGGGGAGGTCTTCGGCGACCTCCGGATCATTATGCCTGAGGCGTATAACTTCGATTTCCGGCTCTCAGACCCCACCCTTAATGACCCCGAGGCCTGCAAATACGTTTCAATTATCGGCGGGCATCTTTACGGAACTACGGTCAGGGAATATCGTTTAGCTCATAAGAAAGGAAAAGAAGTATGGATGACGGAGCACCTGGTTAACGACCAGTCATTGCAGGCGGCCTTGGATACGGCCAAAGAGATCCATGACTGCCTGACCATAGGGAATATGAATGCCTATATCTGGTGGTGGGTGGTCAGCGACGCCAATGGTTTTCTGAACAAGCAATATGTCCCGCAAAAGCGGGGATATGTTGTCGGCCAGTTCGCCAAATTCGTCCGGCCTGGTTACTACCGGGTTGAAGCCACTTCCCGGCCAACTGCCAACGTTTATGTGACCGCGTACAAGGGCGACGGCAAAGTGGCTATCGTCGCTATTAACAGGCGCAGGTCACCAGTGGCCCTGGAGATTACCCTGCAAAACGGGGAAACGGCGGAGTTCCTCTCCTGGGTTACTGATGGCGAAAAAAATATAGCTCCCGGCCCCACGTTAACCGTGGCAGAGGGTTCATTCAGCGCAGAGCTTCCGGCGCAGAGCGTGACTACTTTTGTCGGCGAGTTATTGTAGCCGGGTGCAGTGGGCGTGCCGGCGGATTAATCTTATTCCGGAAGAGAGGAAGGCGCCCGGATGAGCGTTAAAACGGGGATTAATTATGGTAAAGAGATGGTACCCATTAACGTGCCTGGTGACAACCGGGCAGACATAGACTGAAGAGGGGTGGGAACAATGCCCGGGCATAGCCATAGCCACGCGTATACTGGAAAACGGGTATTCTGGGTGGCCCTTCTGAAAATCTTTATTACTCTTGCAGAGGCTGTAGGGGGTATAATCTCGGGGAGCCTGGCCCTGCTCTCCGATGCCGTCCATAACCTGAGTGATACGGCGGCTGTGGTTCTATCGTATATTGCCAATAAAATCGCGGGCAGGGCCAAAGACGCGAAAATGACCTACGGCTATAAAAGAGCGGAGATCCTGGCGGCCTTTATCAATTCCGCGGTTCTCTTGGGCATCTCCCTTGTGTTGCTCTTTGAAGCCTATAGAAGGTTACGCGCCCCTGAGGTCATCGACGGTACCCTCATGATCACAGTGGCTCTGGTCGGGCTTGTCGCCGATTTTTTCTCTGTTTTTCTCTTGCAGAAAGACGCCCACAAAAGCCTGAATATTAAAGCCAGTTACCTCCATTTGGTCAGTGACACCATCTCTTCAGTCGGGGTTCTGGCCGGGGGGATCGCCATAAAATTATGGGGGGTTGTCTGGGTCGACCCTTTGGTGACCGTATTAATCGCCTTGTACATTGTCAAAGCGACCATGGAAATCATAAGAAAAACCGTTAATATTCTCATGCAATCGGCGCCGCCTTTGGATTATGAGGCAATTAAAGCCGGTATTTTGGCCATCGACAAAGTGAAAAATATCCACCATGTCCATTCCTGGATGATCGATGAAAAGACCATCTATTTTGAAGCCCACATTGACGTGGATGATATGCTCCTGTCGGAAGTGGAAAAGATCTATGACCGGATTGAGAAGCACCTGAAAGGACGGTACGGGATCAGCCACGTAACGCTCCAGGCCGAGGTGGACAGGTGTTGTGATAAGGATATCTGTGAGACTTCATGAAGAGTCCAAAGTAGCAGATGAGGAGGTATTATTTATGATGGAGAAAAAAAGAGTTGCCCAAATTGTTGTGCCTGCGGTAATCCTGGTCATCATCGCTTCGATCTGGTTTGCGAAAAACAGTAACAGCAGAACAACGGTGGACGATTCCTGGCCGGCCCTGGAAATCACCAGTGTGGATCTGGAAGAAATCAAGGCTAAAGGTCTTCCGGTAATGATTGATTTTGGTTCGGATTCATGTCTTCCCTGCCGGCAAATGGCGCCGGCGCTGGCAAAGATCTACGAGGAAATGCGGGGCAAGGCCGTTATCCACTATATCGATGTTTGGAAATACCCGGAGGCGGTAAGGGATTTTCCGGTCCGGGTTATCCCGACGCAGGTCTTTTTTACCGCCGACGGTGAACCCTACAAGCCGGGTGCGGAATTGGCAGAAGAGATCCCGTTTATTTTCTACAAAACGAAGGACACGGATGAACTTGTCTTTACCGTTCACGAGGGAGGGCTGACTCAAGAACAGATGCGGGCGATCCTCATGGAAATGGGGGTGGCGGAATGATCGACGCCTGGCTGGAGGGGATTGGTTCGGCGATTCAGAACAGTTTTTGGGCGGCGCCCTTGCTGGCACTGGCAGCCGGGGTCCTTACTTCTTTTACCCCTTGTTGCCTGTCGAGTATCCCGCTGGTCATCGGTTATGTAGGGTACATGGAAGCCGACCAGGGAAAGGCCTTCCGGCTCTCGCTGGTTTTTGCCGCCGGCGCCGCGGTCACCTTTACAATCCTGGGAATCACCGCTTCGTTAATGGGAAGGTTATTGGGGACGGCGGCCCGGTGGTGGTATTTTCTCCTCGGTCTCCTGATGGTCTTGATGGCCTTGCAAGTCTGGGAGATTTTTCAGTTTATCCCCTCCACCTACCTGACGGCGAAAAACAAGAGGAGGGGTTATACCGGCGCGTTTATCGCCGGCATTCTCGGCGGGCTCTTTTCTTCGCCCTGCGCCACACCGGTATTGGTCGCGCTCTTGGCCGTTGTTGCGGGTAAGGGGAGCCCGGCCTGGGGGGCTTTGCTCCTACTCTTTTATGCCTTGGGCCACGGTACGCTGACGGTAATTGCCGGGACTTCCCTCGGATTGGTGCAGAAACTCTCGCGCAGCGAAGGTTATGCCCGGCTCAGCCAGGTGTTAAAAGTCGTCATGGGCGGAGCCATCCTCCTGCTTGGGTTCTACTTGTTCTATCTTGCTTTTTAAATTCCAGTCCGTGTGCAATCTTGGACCTGTACAACTCTGTAGAGGAAAAGCAGGATTAAATAAAATACACCGGAGACGGTTTGCATTCTGGTTTTCTCGTTTCCGGTGTATTTTTTTAGAATATCTCCTTATGCAACTTCTTGGAAGAAGAGCAGACCTAGACCGCCACTTCCCATTTCTGCCGGTAATCCTGGAGGAAACGGTCAAGTTTGTCGAGGGCGGCGGTCAACTCCTCCAAGGGCGGGAGGAAAACGATCCGGAAATGGTCGGGATACGGCCAGTTGAAACCGGTCCCCTGTACCAGGAGGACTTTTTCTTTACGGAGAAAGTCCAGGACGAACTGTTCGTCGTCGCGGATATTGAACCTCTCCGTATCCAGCCGGGGGAAGAAATAGAGCCCGGCCTGGGGTTTCACACAGGAGATCCCCGGGATCTCCTGCAGTTTTTTGTAGGTATATTCCCGTTGTTCGTAAAGACGGCCGCCGGGGGCGATCAGGTCGTCAATACTCTGGCGCCCTTCGAGGGCTGCGGGGATCGCGTATTGGGCCGGCACGTTACTGCAAAGGCGCATGGAAGCAAGCATGTTTAAGCCCTCAATATAACTGCTGGCTAAGCTTTTGTTGCCGCTCAAGACCATCCAGCCCACACGGTAGCCGGCGATCCGGTGGGATTTTGAAAGCCCGTTCATGGTGATACAGAACAGGTCATCACCGGCAAGAGCGGCAAGGGAGACGTGGCGCTGGCCATCATAGACGATCCGGTCGTAGATCTCGTCGGCAAAGAGGATTAACCCGTGTTCAGCGGCGAGCTTTACGATCCCTTCCAGGATCTCCTGGGGGTAGAGGGCGCCTGTCGGGTTGTTGGGGTTGATGACAACTATTCCCTTGGTGCGGCCGGTAATCTTCTTTTTCATATCATTAAGGTCCGGGAGCCAGCCGGAGCTTTCGTCACAGAGATAATGGACGGCGGTTCCACCGGCCAGGGAGACCGCAGCGGTCCATAACGGGTAGTCCGGGGCCGGGATCAGGATCTCGTCGCCGTTGTCCAGGAGGCCCTGCATGGCCTGGACAATCAATTCGCTGACCCCGTTGCCAATGTAGATTTCATCCACAGTGACGCCGCGGATCCCTTTTTCTGTGGAGTATTTTTTAATCGCCTCGCGGGCCGGGTAAACCCCTTTTGAATCGCAATACCCGTCGGCCCTTGGCAGGTTGGAGGCGACGGCGCGGATGACCTCCTCCGGGGCGGTCAGCCCGAACGGCGCGGGGTTCCCGATATTCAGCTTGAGGATCTTGTGGCCTTCCGCCTCCATTCTTTGGGCTTCTTCCATAACCGGCCCCCGGATGTCATAACAGACATGATCCAGTTTGGATGATTTTTTAAACTTGCTCACCTTTCATACCTCCGCTCTTCTGGCGCGCACTGGGGAGGCGCGCCGGCCCCGTTATTTATTTGGCTTTCAGCCCGTTGATTACTTCGCCGATGATTTTGAAGCCTTCCTCCATCTGGTCCCTGTTCACCCGGGAGATCCCGAGGCGGAAGGTGTTGTGGCCGCCGCCATCGGTGTAGAAGATATCTCCCGGCATAAAGATGACATTTCTTTTCAAAGATTCCGCCAGCACCTGCCTGGCGTTGAGCTCTTCCGGGAGCTCGATGAAGACATGGAGCCCGCCCTGCCCCCAGATCCTTTTGGCGGGTATATACCTTTTCGCCAGTTCTACCGCGGTTTTATGGCGTTCCCGGTAAACCCGGCGGGCATTTTTCAGGTAGCGCTCAAAGCGGCCGCTCTGCAGGTACTCGTAGAGCAGGGCCTGGTCCAGGAAGGAGGTGTGTATGTTCCTGCTCCGTTTAATACTCTCCAGGTAGGAGATGAGTTCCTGGTCGGCCAGGACCCAGCCGATCCGCAGCCCCGGGAAGAGGATCTTCGAGAAACTGCCGGTATAGATGATGTTGTTCCCGCGGCCGGCCAGGG
This sequence comes from Bacillota bacterium, assembly GCA_012727895.1. Taxonomy (GTDB): domain Bacteria; phylum Bacillota; class UBA4882; order UBA10575; family UBA10575; genus JAAYGG01. Next base: position 19,940 of record JAAYGG010000013.1, on the reverse strand, counting down.
CGGCCAGGGGAGCCACATGTGACCCGGAGTACCGCAGCTCTTCATTGAAACCGTCCTCGATTACCGGCAGCCGGTAGGCGGCAAGGAGCTTTAAGAGGGCGACCCTCTTTTCCGGGGACATCACCACCCCGGTGGGGTTATGGTAGGACGGGATAAGAAAAACCGCGGCGGCGTCGCCTCCGGCGAGGGCCTTTTCCAGCTCTTCCAGGTCGATCCCGTCCTCTTCCATGCGCACCCCGGTAATCTCCAGGCCGTGCAGGCGCATGATTTTGATGGCCGTGTTATGGGTCGGGTTTTCGCAGATGATTCGCACGCCCGGCCTTGTCAGGGCGGTCAGGGTAATATCAAAGGCCTCGGTAAAACCATTGGTGATCAGGAGGTCCTTTCCGGCCATCGGGACCCCTTTGCCCTTCAGGTAGTTGCGGAGATAATTCAGCAGGTCCCTGTAGCCCTGGGCGTACCCGTAATTCAGGAGCTTCTTTCCTTCCAGGGCGAAACGGCGGAGAAAGGCCTTTTTGAACTCCTCGGCCTCAAAGAGTTCCGGGTCCGGGGCGATGCTTTTAAAGGAGATCATTCCCTTTTGCCACCGGGGCTCCGTCTTTTCAATGTCCAGTTCCGTGGCGAGCACTGCGTGGTCCGTGAGGAGTTCCGGCCAGTGCAGGGTGACACCGGCGCCGCGGCCGGTCGTGATCCGGGTGACAAATGTCCCCCGCCCTCTTACCGTTTCGATCAGCCCGTCGTCTTCTAAAAATTGATAGGCAAGGATCACCGTGTTCCGGCTGACCCCGGCAAGGCGGCTTAACTCCCTGGTCGAGGGGAGTTTCACCCCTGGCGCCAGGACGCCTTCGAGGATCATCTCTTTCAGATAATCCTTGAGTTGCAGATAGGCGGGGACACCCCTCTTTAACCTCCACTCTGCAAACATGGCTTTTTCTCCTGTTTCCTATTCTCCCATAAAAAAGGCGAGAAAAAAAGAGCCACCACCCGGCGATTTTCTCCTCCCGGTGGTTTATTTTCCGGTCTTGCCCGCCTGCCACTTCCAGTCAATTGCCGAATTCAACCCCGACCTTCCGGGCTGCCTGTACCAGTTCACCGGCAGGCGGGACCTTCTTTACTTTGGTTACTTCTCTATCCAGGGGAACCGAAGTGATGGCCTGCCCCTGCAGGCTCACCATGCGGTTGAACTCCCCCTTCGCGGCCAGGTGGACGGCGGACACCCCGTACCTGGTGGCCAGGATCCGGTCGAAGGCCGAAGGTTTTCCGCCCCGCTGCAGGTGCCCGAGGACGGTCACCCGCGCTTCGCTTCCGGTCATTGCCTCCAGTTCCGTTGCGACCCGTTGGCCGATCCCGCCCAGGCGCACCGGGTCCGGGCTCCCTTCCACGCGGCGGTGGACAACCATCTCCTCATTTTCGGCGTGGGCGCCCTCCGCCACCACAATTATGCTGGAGGTCTTTCCCCTGCGTCTTCGTTCCTGAATCTTTCTGCCGACCCGGTCAAGGTTGTAAGGGATTTCGGGGATGAGGATCACATCGGCGCCGCCGGCGACCCCCGAATGCAGGGCAATCCACCCGGCATACCTGCCCATCACTTCCAGGACCATAATCCGGTGGTGGGACTCGGCGGTGGTATGGAGCTTCTCCAGGGCGTCGGTGGCGGTATCGACAGCGGTCATAAAGCCGAAGGTCAAGTCGGTGCCGCTAAGATCGTTATCAATGGTTTTGGGGATCCCGATCACCCGCAGCCCTTTTTCGATAAAATCCAAGGCGCAGTTGAGGGTGCCATCGCCGCCAATCACGAGCAGGCAGGCGAGGCCATGCTCTTCTGCATTGCGCAAAGCCTGCCCAGAGAGGTCTTCATAACGCACCCGGCCGTTTTCCTCCAGGCGGAAATGAAAGGGGTTGTCACGGTTGGACGAACCCAGGATCGTCCCGCCGCGGGTCAGGATTCCCGCCACATCCACAGGGGTTAGGCGGCAGTATTCATTGAGCACCAGCCCGCGGAAGCCGTCCCGGAAACCAATTACTTCCCAGCCGTATTCATTAACGGCGGTTCTGACAACCGCCCTTAAAACCGCATTAATCCCCGGGCAGTCACCGCCGCCGGTCAGGATCCCGATTTTCATGGTAAAAGCCCTCCTTGCCGGATACGGCAGAATCAATCGCTGTCTGCCTAAATCGCAAGCGGCCGGTATATAAAGTAATTATATCACTGCCCGGCGGCGGTTGGCAACAAAAGAGAGTTAACATCCACCCAGGCATGTGAAGAATAAAATTATGGTATAATTAACACACATCTCTGCTACCAGTGGGAGTGTCATAATATGGGAAGGATTAAGGCGGTCATTTTTGACTATGGCGCCGTCATCAGTACTCCGCAGCCAAAGAAGGAGATCAGGGCCATGGAAAAACTGGCCGGGGTTGACCGGGAACGTTTCTGGGAGGCCTACTGGCGGTACCGGCTGGACTACGATACGGTCCTTACTACGGAGGAGTACTGGCGGAAGGTCTTTGCAGCCTGCGGGGCGGTTTGGCGTGAGGATTTGCTGCGCCAATTGGCGGATCATGACGCCAGAAGCTGGACGGTGCTGGACCGGCCAATGCTGGTCTTTGTCAGGCTCCTGAAAACTTTCGGGTTCAAGGTGGGCCTTCTCTCCAATATGCCTGAGGATATCCTGAAGGAGATGAGGAGAAAGTTCCCCTGGTTACAGGGGAACCTCTTCGACAGCCAAATTTTCTCCTGTGATCTGAAAAAGGCCAAGCCGGACCCGGCGGTCTTTTACCGCAGCCTTCAGGAATTGGCGGTTGAAGCAGAAGAAACCCTCTTTATTGATGATATGGCGGCAAATATCGAAGCAGCGCGAAAAATAGGGTTAAAGACCATTCATTATAAAACTTTTGGCAGATTTCTGCGGGATTTTCTCCGGCTGCTTCTCTAATCACCTCTTTTCGGCTGAATGCAGGTGGATGAGCGGGACAGGACTCCGCGGGCGGGAAGTCCTGCGGGCTCAGCGCGGGGTGATTGAACGGTCATAGCTTTTCCCGTCCACCAGGATCTGGGCTGAGCGGGGTTGGACCAGGGTTGTTTGCCCATGGATCCGCCGGATCTCCCTGATCCCGGCTTGCTTGCCGTCGACAACGGCCACCCATTCGTCACCGGGGAGGGTGACTTCCAGCTTTTTTTGGCCGGCGTTGAACAAAACGGCAATCGTCTCCCATGGGTCCTGGTTCGCATGGCCGGTGAGGAGGTAGCCGATTCCTTCGGGCGGGAGGTCCAAAAAGTGCAGGTGCTTCTGGATCTGCGCGGCGGAAACCATCCGGAAAGCCGGGTGGGCCCGGCGCAGGGCGATGAGGCCCTGGTAATAGCGGAAGACCTCCAGATAAGCGGCTTTTCGTGACCAGTCCAAGCGGTTGATATGGTCCGGGGAACAGTAACTGTTATGGTCGCCGTATTTTGTCCGCAGAAAATCCTGTCCGGCATGGAGGAAAGGGATGCCCTGGGAGGTCAGGACTAAAGCCGCGCATAGCAGATGGATTTTTATCCGTTCCTCCTCGCTTTCGTGGCCGTGGGTACAGAGTAACCGGTCCCACAGGGTCATGTTGTCATGGGACTCCACATAGTTTACGCATTGGCAGGGCCGGACGGCCCAGGGTTTCCCGGGGGGATTCATTTGTTCGTAGTTGACGCCGGGATGGCAGGTGGCGCCGGTTATGCCGAATTTGACGTTTTCCTTGTACGCAAAGACGCCGCCGGTGAAGCCCGGCGCCCGGTCATGAAAGATCGGCCCTTTCAGCCCGTCCCGGAAATCATCATTAAAAGCAGCAATCCCGGGCATCCGGGGGATATTCTTCTTCAGCGCCGCTTTTTTTGCGGGCAGCAACGACGGCCCGCCGGTCCAGCCCTCGCCATAAAGAAGGATCCCCGGCCGGACCCGGTCCAGCGCCTGGCGGATCTGGTTCATGGTCTCCAGGTCATGGAGGCCCATCAGGTCAAAACGGAACCCGTCAACCTTGTATTCGGTCGCCCAGTAGACCACCGAATCAACAATGAATTTCCGCACCATAAAGCGTTCGGAGGCTATTTCATTGCCGCAGCCGGAACCGTTGGCAAAGGACCCGTCCGGGTGTAAACGGTAATAGTACCCGGGGACAAGCCGGTTGAGGTTGGAATCTCCCGACCGGTAGGTATGGTTATATACCACATCCAGGATGACGCCGATCCCGGCCCGGTTCAGCCCCATGATCATCGTTTTAAGCTCGCGGATTCTGGTTTCCCCGTTATAGGGGTCGGTGGCGTATGAGCCTTCGGGCGCGTTATAGTTCTTCGGGTCATAACCCCAGTTGTATTGGGGTTCCGAGAGCCTGCTCTCGTCAACCGTATAATAATCCTGCACCGGCAGGAGGTGCAGGTGGGTGATGCCTAGTTCCACCAGGTGGCTCAGGCCGGTCTTTACCTTCTGCGGGCCGCGGGTCTCCGGCTCGACAACCCCCAGGTATTTGCCTCGGTGCTTGATCCCGGAATTTTCGTGGATTGAAAAATCGCGGATATGGACCTCATAGATGATGGCGTCGGTGAAGTTTTTCAGTTGTGGCTTGGGGAAATCATCCCACCCTTCCGGGTTTGTCCGGGCAAGGTCCACCACCATGCCGCGGTCGCCGTTGACGCCAAGGGCCTTTGCGTAGGGGTCCACCACCTCAAAGACCCCGTGGTAGTGGGTGACTTCATATGTATAATAAAGCCCGTGCCGGTCGCCTTCAAGGACCTGCACCCAGAACCCGTTGGGGTCCTTGTACATCTCATAGACCGTGGCCTCGCCCCCATGGCCGCTGGGATAAGTCTTTAGCTGCATCCGGAGGGCCCCCGGGGCCCAGACCCGGAAAATGGTCCTGTCTTTACTATAAAGGGCGCCCAGTGCAGCATCGTCATAATGGATCATTAAGGCCCGCCTCCCCCCTCTTTTCCTATCATATTCTTACTCCTCGCAGCAGGTAAAATACCTGCCGCCCCCGTTAAATTCACGGGCCGAAAACCCATTGGTACGAAAAATTCCGGGAGGAAAAGGGGAAAGCATGGAGAAATTACCTAATCATGATTACAGAAAACCCTTACTTTGCTTTTTTCCATCCATCCTTCATCAGCCATTTATTCTTATTCCTCTGCGGCCTGGCGGCAGGGAGTTTCCTCAATGTCCTCATTCATCGCCTGCCGCGGGGCGAAGCAATAGGGTTCTCCCGCTCCCATTGCCCTTTTTGTGGCCACCAGTTGAGCGCGTTGGAACTCATCCCCCTTCTCAGTTTTCTTTGGCTCCGGGGGAAATGCCGCCAGTGCGGGCGTCCGATCAGCCTCCGTTACCCGCTTGTTGAATTGTTGGGCGGGGTGGTGACGGTTTTATGGTGGATAAGATTCTCCGGGACCACCGGGAAACTCGTCTATTTACTCCTGACCTACGCCCTGATCGGGGTGGCTTTTATTGATCTGGAACATAAAATCATCCCGAACCGCCTGACCATCCCTTTTCTCCTGGGAGGACTGGTTTTCATGGCTTGGAAAGGGCAGTTACTCTCCGCGCTCATCGGCGGGCTTCTCGGCGGGGGGATCCTCTTTCTCATTGCCTTGTGCTACCCCAAGGGGATGGGAATGGGCGATGTGAAACTCCTCGCCATGATCGGGGTGTATTTGGGTTGGGAACGGATCTTTTTCGTCCTCTTCCTTGCCAGCCTTTTGGCGACCGCCGTTGCCCTGTTGTTGATAGGGACGAAAAAAATGACCCGGAAAGACCCGATCCCCTATGGGACATTTTTGGCCATCGCCGCCTTTGTCATTCTCTACTTCCCGGACTTGCCGGCGCTTTTCTTTCCCCCAGTCCATTAAGGGCCATTAAGGGGTCGATTCCCGTTCCTTGTTGGCCAGGGAAAAGCCTTGCCATGTAGAAAGGGAAGGCAAGGGCAACCGGTTATATAAAGTCATATAAAAGCATAAGAATATTCTCTGAAACCGCATCTTTTGCGGTTTTTTTGTTCTTCCAAAAACCGGCGATGGAAATTTTTTAAAGTGTAATATTTTTCTATTTCACTCATATATTACTTTGGAATCGCTTCTAAGCGTGCGGACAAGGGGGTATTTCCCAGGTGGCAACGGGGTCAAGCGCGTGCGCGCGGCTTATTCGGGTTCTTTTCTTGACAGCCGTCCTGACGCTGCCGGTAATAACCTTCCATACCGGCGGGCGGTGGATTGCGCGCACGGGCACATGCGAAGCGGCTTTTAAAGCTAAAAAAGCCGGGACAGAACCCGCGCAGGCATGTGTTTCCGTCCTGGTCACCGCGCCACGGTTTGAAATTGGCGGAGCACGGGGTTTTTACCGTGAAAAAAAACCCGGGCATTGTCTGGTCCGGGTGATCGGCCCGGCCTGGGTAGAATTTTCCGCCGCTCCTCTTTATTCCCTGACCGGCGGCAAAAAAGCCAAGTTAAATGTGGTTTACTGGGTAGACTGGCCGGAGAAGGAATCTTGGAGTTTTCGTCCGGGTGGTCCTCCCCTGGTGTTACCGGTGATCAGTGATAAGCAACGTTTCAATATTTACGGGGGAGTCGCCATAGATGAGGTTTCGGAACAACCGGCAGGCGAGTACCGGGGAAGCATTACCGCAACCGTCATTTGTCACTAATCAGTGAAAAATTAGCAGTCAAAGGGTACGTGGAGCCGGTTGGCTGGGGGAGGTGGTTGCCGGAACAGGGTAAGGTCGGGGACAGAACGGATGCGTGCAAGAAACACCGTTTTAGTGCAGGCAGTCATGGAATGAAATCTGTAAATTGGTAAAGGAGGAGAAAAATGAAGAAGACGCTTTTCATCTTGGGCTTGGCTTTGCTACTCGTACTGGCATTGGCCAGCACCGGTCTGGCACAGAAGAAAATAAACCTGGACAAAGATACTGTAGAGGTACGGGCGATCGTCCATCCGTATGCGGAGATCCGCGGGTTAAACGACATCAATAATCCCACACTCCATTATCTGGGCTATGCAGGGGAAGAGCATAACTGGCGCGATTACTTCTATGTGGTTGCCAATACCAGCATCGGTATGCAGCTGAATCAGGTGGATTTCACCAGCAAATCCACTGGCGACACCTTCTATACCAGGGCCAAGATTCAGCGGGCAGCCCGCTACGGTGATGACAAGGGCGAGCAAATTCTGCGGACCGATTCCTTTAGACCCGTGGATGTCAATGGGTATGTCCAAGGGCAAGAGGGTAAATGGTATCTCCTGGATGTAAAAGGAAAACTGGGAGAGGTCTACTCGCAAGCAGCCGGCGAGTACAAGGCTAAGTTCACCGTTACGGTGTTTGCCTGGTAAAAACTGAACCATAGAAACAGTGTGGATAAGGGGTGGCAGTTTTGCCCCCCTTGTCCACGTCATTAAAGAAATATGAAGGTGGTCTTTATGCTGCGCATAACGGGTTTTACGATTGTAGTATTGATTTTGCTTTTTAGTTTTTCCGGAAACGTGCTTGCTATTGGTCTCCGGCCGTTGGTTATCGAGATGGACCTTGAACCCGGAACAGTCGAAGATTTTACGATCCTCCTCTCTCCGGAAGAGACAAAGACCGTAATCAATGTCAGCCTCTACCAACCGGTGCAACTGTTGGACGGAGGACTGATCTTTCAAGAGGGCGACCCTTTGGAAAACCCGGCCATTGGCTGGGTCGAACTGGACAAGAACAAGCTTCTCCTTAGCCCCGGGGAGGAAGAAAAGATCACCGGCAGGGTACGGGTGCCGTTTGACGCGAGGGGTTCATATATGGTCACGATCATGGTGGAACCGGAGAGACAACAGAGTTCTGAGATTGCCCTTCATTTCCGTTTCGCCATCCGCCTGCGGATTAGGGTGGAAAGACCGGGCCTGCGGCCGGCGGCGGAGGTAGAAGAGTTTGCCTTGACCGCCGGGGAAGAGAAAGAACCGGTCTTACGGGCTCTGGTCCGGAATACTTCTGCTTTGGATTATCCAACCGCTGCTGAAGCCACGGTACGGGATGGACAAGGGCGGCTGGTGGAAAAGGTGGAGCTGCGGCCGGAGAGGTTATGGGCCTACTCCCAACAGGAGATTCTGATGTACCCCTTTAGTAAATTACTGTACGTTGGTACCGTTCGAAAATACTTGCCGCCCGGAGAGTACCAGCTCCGTTTGTTCTTCCGCTATGCCGCTGGAAAACAATTAATAGTCACCAGAACCGTGGAAATTAGGGATGGGGATTATAATTTCCCGGAAACACAACGGACCGCCTTGGAGGTATCTTTGAATGAACTGAGCTTCAGCGGACATCCGGGAACCGTCTCCAGCCGGGCCTTGACTTTTAAAAATAACTCCGGTGAGGCCTGTGTCCTCTCTTTGACTCCGGTTGACCTGGAGTACGGTTACGCCTATTCCATCTTTGAGCATACAGAGTTCGCAATCCGGGGTGATGACCAATTTTTATTGGAACCGGGGATGAAAAAGACGGTAATAACTACGGTTCATTTTCCCAGGGATGCGCAAATACAAGGAAACTACGGTTTCTTAAAGGTAGACGTTTTTAAGCTTAACGGAGAGTTCCTTTATGGACAGATGATCCCGCTTGAGGCAGTGGTTGGCGGAGACCACAGGCATACCGCGGAAGTACTCGATTTTTCTTGCGAACGCACGGGAGATGAGGTGCTTTTCTCCCTTGTGCTTAAAAATACCGGTAATATCAAGCTTTTTCCATCAGGCCGGGTCGTTGTTAAGGATCCGGAGGGGAGGCCTGTTACGACCGTGGAATTATCCAGCGCCGGAGAGACAAAAGCACCGGTATTACCGGGTAAGCTCTTAACCCTGCAGGGGACGTCCCTGAGTATTCCCCCTGGCAACTACCAATTGGAAGTTACAATCCAAGAAGAAAAAAAGGAGTTGGCAGCCCTGACGACGGCCGGACCTCTATAAAGCCCGTCTACGCACTGGTGCGTGAGAACAGGGGTTAAATGATTCTTCACGGGCTTACGCCCGTGAATAAGAGGTGAAAGGATATGTTGGGTAGGCGGATGATCTTCATGATCTGCGCTTTTTTCTTCATCTTTTTTCTCCCCGGGCCGGCAATAACACCCTTGACGGCCTGGGCAGAGGAGAAACCGGAGCCTTTAGTCACAATTGTCTTTTTTGAGATGGAGCTCCGGGAAGCCTTGCGGGAGTTGGCCCTCCAGACGGGAGTAAATATAGTTATGGATGAAAATATTACGGGAACGGTCACCTTGGAGCTGGAAGATACGCCTTTAGAGAAAGCGCTCCAAATGATGCTGGCAGGAGGGGGGTTTAGCTACCGTAAGGTGGACGATTATTATCTGGTGGGGCTGGCTGACCCACGGAACAGGGTTTTTGCGGATCTTGCCGAAACAGAATTCTTTTTCTTTAAGAATGTAAAGGTCTCGACTGTGGAAGCGTTGCTTCCTGAGGCTTTCCGGCAAAATGTCCGTTTTGACCAGGAGGCGAACGTGGCGGCTGTTACTGCGCCCCGCGGGTTAAAGGAGCGGATCATTGCAGATTTTAAGAAGATCGATACCCCCCGGCGACAGGTGAGAGTAAAAGCGCTAGTTTCCGAGGTGCAGACAGAAGTGATCAAGGAATGGGGGATTGACCTTTTAAACTGGGAGTTCACTTCCGGTGTAAAGAAAAACCCGGACTGGACGGCGGTTTTGGGTCTGGCCCCCGGAAGCCTTCTCCTGGAAACCGATGTTTTTGGCCTGTTGCACACGAAGATCCGGGCTTTGGAGAGGGAAGGTGTAGCTAAAATCCATGCCGACCCCGTGGTTCAGGTGGCGGACGGGAAGACTGCCGACCTTTTTGTCGGGGAACAACGGGTCTTGATTTTAGATGTGTATGAGAGCTACGATCAGGTGGAGAAGATTGAGGCCGGCACAGGTCTGAAGGTCACTCCCAGGATTTTTGAAGACCGCATTGAGTTGGAGATGACCCAAACGGTCAGCTATTTCGTGGATAATAACGGCAGGGAACCGGTGGTGAGAGTGGCGGAGTTCGGTTCAACACTACGCCTTATCCCCGGTCAGACCGTTCTGGTCAGCGGCTTGACCCAAATCGAGGACAGGAACAGGGCGTCGCAAACCCCGGTTCTTGGGCGGATTCCGCTGTTACGCCTTTTCTTCCGGGAAGGCAGGGAGGAACAAAAACACAGTGAGTTGCTGGTTTTTATCTCCGCAGAGGTTGTGGAAGAAAATGAATAAGAAATGGCGTTGGTTTTCCATTTTGGTCTTGGCCCTGATTATGCTTCCGGCCACCGGCACCTGGGCAGTTACAGAACCGGAAAAAGAGGGAATAACACCGGCTTCTGTATTTATTCCTTTATGGTATATTACTCCCGGGGTTCTGGAACTGCCCGCCGGTTTTGACGGATCTTTGATCTACGATGAAGAACAGAAGGTTTACTTTCTACGTGCCCCGGCGGCCGTTGACGAAGGGCTTTTGACTGCTCTCAGGGAGAATATGACGGAAGCTGCCACCCTTTTTGTCTTGTACACACTCAGGATCGTGGAACTGAGAAGCGTCTCCGCCTGGGATTGGGTTTTCTCCGGGGAACTTTCATCCGCCGAACCGGCGGAGAGTCTCCGTTTCGCAGCAACTCCCCGGGTCTTCCAAGGGGAAAAAGGGTTCCGGTTCATGATGGAAAACGGGCTTCTGGAAACCACACCCGGGTTCCACAGTTACAAGGGGATGACAGAGGCATGGTTGCTTGCCGTTCCCGGCTCTCCTGTAAAGTGGAGGACCGGCGCCATATATCCGGGAGAATATGATAAGGATGAAAATTATCTTCTGCAGATTACCCCGGTTTCCATCCAGAAAGAAACAGGCCGGGTAGAATCGGAGGTCTCTTTTACGCGGGAAAATGAAGCCCACGGCGAACTGGCCGCCCTGACCACAACCGTCTACTCGGATGGCGGCAAACCGGAGATTGTTGCCTTTATGCGCCGGACGGTTGATCGGGAGCAAGGACGGATTCTTACGGCAGGGCTAAAAGAAGAGCGGGATTTTCTCCTGGTGCTCACCGCTGTTCCGCTTAAGCTTGAAAACCAAGGGGAGATATGGGTTTTACCCATGGCTTCCCTGGAGGGGTTGGCGTTTTTTGCTCCCCGTCTTGAACAGACTCCGGAAAGGGAATGGATCATGGAGACCGGTCTGATGAGTACCGGATGCGCCTCTGCGGACAAAAGGGAAATAAATCCCGCCTTGTACCTGTTGGCGCCTGTCGACGAACTGACTGATCTGGAGCTCTTCGTCCAAGCCCCGGCCACCTATTTTCTGAGAGTCAAGAGCGGGCTGGGCGCTGGGTCCGGCCTGTCTTTGGCTGCCACTCTTTCCTCGGGATTAGGTTTAGGGTCAACGGCTACTCCCGCCCTGATGGTGGGGGTTTGCGATGACGTACAGGTCCTTAGGGATGTCCATGCCTCTGTAAGCTGGTACCCGCTGGTCTTTCTCCTTGACAGCCGGGTAAAGACGGGGAAGAATCGGTGGCAGGCTGGTATCACCTGGGATTTGGACCGGATAGAACTGGCTCTGGCCTTGGCCGGGGATCCCCGGTTGTCTGCCAAGTGGTTCGGGGCGGCCTGGTATATACGGAGGGATCTCTGGTTGCGTTTGGGGGTTATAAGTGAAAATGAGGATTCGTACGGAATTTTTCTGGGCATAGGTCTCAGTCAAGATTAACAGCGGAGAGTTCTGGAAAGGTAATACACGACATGGGCCGGGATCTGAGGGTCCAGTGTGGTAAGGGCGCGCGCACGCGCCCTTACCTATTATGCCTTAAGCCTTAAGGGTCCGGGCATACTCCTGTCCGCGGGCTAAGGCCTCCATATTAACGGCCAACAGGTCTTCCTTGCCGGCCAAGGTTCTCTTCAGCCCTTGCACCAAGTGCTCCTGGCTGAGTTGTATGCCAACATGGGCGCCCAACAACTCCACCAGGGCGCCGGTGATAACAACATTGGCCACCCGGTCGTTTCTGAGTTTCTCCGCCAGTTCGCTGGCGGGAACCAGGAAGAGGGAGAGATCTTCCCTGGAAAGTTTTACATCACCGCAGACCGAGGAGTTGACGACGATTATTCCCCCTGCGGCCAGGCGTTGCTCTTCCCTGGAGAAGGAAGCCCCGTTCATCACCACCGCCGCGTGGCTCCGGCTCACGCAGGGGCTGGGCAATTCACCGTGGGAGAGGATGACCGTGCATTCGGAAGGCCCGCCGCGCTTCTCCGCCCCGTAGGAAGGGGCAAAACAGGGATGAATCCCGGCGCTCAGTGCCGCTTCGGCCAGCATCTTTCCGGCGAAGAGGATCCCCTGGCCGCCGATGCCGGTAAACCTTATGACCGTATCCTGCTCTTTCATCCCTCAAGAACCTCCTTTGCCACCCGCACTTCGCCGGGGGGATAGTACTTGGCCATTACTTCTTCAACATAACGCGAGGCCTCGACCGGCGCCATCCGCCAGTTGGACGGGCAGGCGCTGAGGATCTCCACCAGGGAGAAGCCAAGCCCCTTCATTTGCGCACGGAAAGCCCGGATAATGCTCTTTTTTGCCATGGCCTGTTTACCGGGGGTGGTTAAGAGCACGCGGCTCAGGTAGGCTGGGCCCTCCAGGGCGTCAAGGAGTTTCATCATGTCGATGGGGTTTCCTTCCCTGGCGGCTTCGCGGCCCAAAGGCGAGGTGGTCGTCTTCTGCCCCGGCAAAGTGGTCGGGGCCATCTGCCCGCCGGTCATCCCGTAACAGGTGTTGTTAATGAAGATAACGGAGATGTTCTCACCGCGGGCGGCCGCGTGGATGGTCTCGGCCATGCCGATGGAAGCCAGGTCGCCATCGCCCTGGTAGGTGAAGACAAAACACTCGGGGCGGGCCCGTTTTACCGCGGTCGCCACCGCCGGGGCGCGGCCGTGGGCCGCCTGCTGGGTGTCGCAGTTGAAGAATTCGTTGGTATAAACGGAACAACCGACAGAAGCAATGCCCACCGCCTTTTCCCTCAGGTTCAACTCGTCAAGGGCCTCGGCGACCAGACGGTGCGCCAAGCCATGATGACAACCGGGGCAGTACCGGAAGGGCGTATCAGTCAGTGATTGCGGGCGTGAGAATAATACCGCCATCTATTTTTCCTCCTTTTGGACGCCGGGTTTGATAAACCGTATTTGCCCGCGTCCATGCGAGATAAGCGTAAACGATAAACGATATACGATATACGAAAATGCGCTTATCAAACGAACCTGTTCAATCAATAACTATCTTCACGGTGTTGCTTGTCCCAGGCTCGTATTTCGCGCAATGCGCGCCTACTCCTCCAACAGGCGGGCGAGGATGGTCCCGGGGTAAATGAGTTCGCCGCCCATCGCCCCGAGGAAATCGATTTTGCAGGAGGGCGCCGCGGCAAGGCGGACGTCTTCAAGCATCTGGCCGGAACTCATCTCAGCCACGAGGATCTTTTCGACCTTTTCCGAAAGGCTGCCAAGGGCCTCCTCCGGAAACGGCCAGAGGGTAACCGGACGGAAGAGTCCAGCCTTGCGGCCTTGCTGCCGGGCAATCCGTACTGCCTGCAGGGCGGAACGGGCGACGGAGCCATAGGCCACGACCACAACCTCCGCGTCCTCTGTAAAGTGTTCGTCGTAACGTACTTCCTCCCGGGTGATCTCCTGGTATTTCGCCTGCAGCCTGCGGTTGACTTCGGTCAGGGCCCCTTCCGGCATGTGCAGGGTATAGATGGACCTGGGGGCCCGGTCACCGGGCTCCCGGGCAAACATGCCGGTTGTCGCCCAGGATGGGGCGGCCCGTTCCGGGATTGGTTCGCGGGCCCGGAGGGGCTCCATCATCGTACCGAGGAGACCGTCAAGGAGAATAAAGACCGGGTTGCGCCAACGGTCGGCCAGGTCAAAGGCGGTGCGCGTCAGGTCGTAGCTCTCCTGGACTGACCAGGGGGCAAGGACCGGTGTCCGGTAATCCCCGTGGCCCCCGCCCTTGACCGCCTGGAAATAATCGCCTTGGGCCGGGGAGATATTGCCGAGGCCGGGGCCGCCGCGCATGACATTCACGATTACACACGGGAGCTCGGCGGTGGACAGGTAAGAAAGGCCCTCCATCATCAGGCTGATTCCCGGGCTGGAAGAGGTGGTCATGACCCGCCGGCCCGCGCCGGCAGCCCCGTAGACCATATTAATGGCTGCCAGTTCACTCTCGGCCTGCAGGAAAACGCCGTTCATCTCCGGCAGGACCATGGACATATACTCCGCAATCTCGGTCTGGGGTGTAATGGGGTAGCCAAAGTACATCCGGCAACCGGCATCGAGCGCGCCCCTGGCGACAGCCCGGTTCCCGGAGACAAGTTCGACTTGGTCTTTCAAACGGTTTCCGCCTCCTTCGTTATGGTGATGGCCAAGTCCGGACAGAGCCGGGCGCAGGCCAGACAATAAATGCATTTATCCGGTTCCAGAAGGACGGCCGGGTGATGGCCTGCCTTGTTAAACTCCTTGCTTAAAGCCAGGATCTTCCGGGGACAGGCCTCTACGCAAAGGCCGCAACCTTTGCAAAGTTCCGTATCGATGATTACCAAAAAGGATCCCTCCTGCCTCAGTAGAAATTCCGCAAGTATAAATCTGCCCGGCGCAGCCCTTGGCGCATTTGGCGCACGCCAAGTTACTAACTGTCATTGTACCACAGAATCTGTCAAATGCAAATAACTTCGTATTACATAACCGGTTAATGTAAGCAACTTGAGACAGGGAGGAATGAACAATTCGAAACGGGGAAGATGAACTGGGGATAGGCAGGGGTTGAAGATCTTTATTGCAGCCGTCTACAAAACAATCTTCTGCCCTGCACGGAGGTTCTTGATCTGGCGGAAGATGTAACGGACAACAAGATTATCCGAGTTGGTGAGGGTTTCGTAATCTCCGATCAGGATCATCTTCTTCCGCGCCCGGGAGAGGGAGACGTTTACCCGGCGGAAATCCTTTAAAAAGCCGGTCTTCCGGGGTTGGCCGGGTTCGTAGTTGCTCCGCACCCAACTGATGATGACGATCTCTTCTTCCCGGCCCTGAAAGGAGTCGATTGTGTAGATCCGGTTCTCGATAAACTCCTGGAAGTCGCTTTCCGGCACGGAGAAGTAGTTGAAGTTCTCCCGGAAGACCTCTTTAACCTTTTCCACCTGGGCTTTGTAAGGGGTGATTACCGCGATATCCGTCAATTTCTCACCGTCTTCCAAGAGGTTCAGGACCTGGCGGACGCAGAGCATGGCTTCGGTCAGGTTGTAATAGGTGGAGTTAATCTCTGTCTCCGCCCGCAGTTTAGGGTCGGAGATCCCGGCGGTGTCAACGATCTCAATGGGATAGGGGAAGAATTTTTTCCGGCCGGCCGGCGAGAGTTTGTAATAATCTGAAGCGGTATTGGGCGAGAGCCGGCCGTCATAGATCAGGTCGGAGATGAAAGAGACCATTTCCGGGTGGGCGGTACGGTAGTTAATATCGAGGAAGACCCGGTTGAACCTGTTCCCGCCGGTAATGAGTTGTTCAAAGAGGCTCATCTGGAGTTGCTCCTTCTCGGCCAGGGTGAGCCGGGGGTTGTACTCGGCCAGGATTTCCTGGGCGATTGGGTAGGGGGGGATCTGCAGGTGATCGCCGATCATCACACATTTCTTGGTAAAGCTTAGCGAAAAAAGGGTCTCCGGGATATCCATCTGGGAGGCCTCGTCGATAATCAAAAGGTCGTACTCGGCCGGGGGGAGGTTCCGGTCGAGGAAAAACCCGAGGGGGGTTCCGAGAACAATCCTATTCCCTCCTTCCATGGCGGCCAGGTAGAGGGAGTTGGCGGTGGAGACCGCATGAACGCCGGGGAGGTTGGACTTCCAGTGCAGGTTATTGCCGGAGCGCAAAACCCGGATCTTTTTATCCATCAATTTCTCCAGGATGTTGTCGACTGCCACGTTGGTCTTGGCCAGGATCAGGATATTTTCTCCCCGGAGGTAAGCCTGGAGGGCGATCTCCGTAATCAGGGTGGTTTTTCCAGTGCCCGGCGGGCCTTGGACCAGAACCAGGGTATGGGTCTGGCCGTCAAGGGCCAATGCCAGGTTCAAGGCTTCGGTCTGTGCTTTATTTTTGGCCAGGGCCTTATTGAAATAGGCCCTTTTCGGGATGATCCGGAGCCGTTCCGGGTTAAGCCGCTTTTCTTTCCGTAACCCCAAAACCCCGGCGAGGAGGGGTGAGACCGTCCCGTTTACCACCTGTTCCGCCAATCTCTCCAGGTAGGCGCCGAGGACCGCCTCGTTGGAATCCTTCACCAGCCTTTGGATGCCGGCGATTTTCTCCGCCGGCAGCGGCAGAATCGCTTCCACTTCAATGACATACCCGTCGCCGTCAGTCTCCGGATGGCATTCAATAACCCGGAACTCTTCACCGGCAGGGGCGGTTAAAATGTCACCGGGCAAAAAGGGAGCGGGTACCCGGAAAACCGCCCCGTTCCCGTCGGCAGAAAGGCAGATGCAGTCAACCCGGTGGTATTTCTTTTCTTTTAGGGCGAGGATCTCCCGGTGCCGTTGGAGTTCACGGAGGACAGATTCTTTGGTACGGAGTTTTACCGGTCCGGGTCCGGCCGGGGAGGCCTGCTTTTCTCTCTTCTCTTTTCCCTTATTTCCCGTCTCTTCTTTTTCCTCGATTCCTGCCAGGGCGTAGAGATGGCTCCGTAATAGCCGGTAATCACCGCGGCCGGGCTCCGGCAGGCCTAAGGCGTCCAGGGGCGTATTTTTAAGTAATTCATAGAGAAAATCCAGGTATTCTCTTTGCTTCATAGGGCCGACCAGGGAAAGGAGGCCTTTTTTGTAGATCCCGGCTTTTTTGGCGTTATGCAGCATGGTCTCCTTGACCAGCAGGCTTTCCAAGGGGAAGTGCTGCAGGTAGGTGTTGAGAAAGGCCCGGCAATTGGCTTTACTGTCAAAATATTTCTTGTGGTTAAGGCTGTCAATCGTTTCTATCCTGCCGGTTTTCAGATTAATCCCGGCCGGCGGGATCTGCAGGGTTTCCAGGATGTACTCGGGTACGGAAAGGGCGTCCTGGTTTTTCCTGGCTGCATAGTGAAAATAGAGGCCGCTCAGGTTTTTCCCGCCCAGGAACCGCAGGGGCTTGGCGAGAAAATCCTGGGCCTTCAAGAGGCTGGGATGGGGCAGGCCGCTTTCTGCCGCGGCTCTCATGATGATGTCCCTCTGGATTTTCAGGGGAATCCTCTCCCAGCGGATTTGGGGGGAGGACCGGATCAATTCCAGCCAATCCTCAGTGCCTGGCCGTTCGATGGCAAGCGCCTCCCAGAGGCCGGGGTTGGCTTTGAACCGGGCGTACAGCCTGGAAAGGGTCCTCCCGTTTAAGAAAGCAAAACGCCGGGAGAAATCGTTGGCCTCCATTAGGAACGGGCTTTTTAACCCCAATTCCTCCGCGGCCTTGCAAAGAATCTCCTTCGTTAGCTGGGGAGAAAGGGATTCCCAGGGGATGCGGGCGCCGGAGAGGGTTGTCAGCCACTGCGAGAGGTTATAACCGGGGATGCCGGCCGTATCGCAGAGGAACTCCACGGTACTGATTTTTTTATCCTCTTTTAACCGGGCATAACAGTGGTAGAGACCGGTGAGGTCCCGGTTGTTCAGGAGGGCCAGCGGCCGGCAAAAATCTTTATACTTCAGCATCCGCGGGGTAGCTTTGCCGGCCTCCTCCGCCAGCAGGTGTAAGAGGCGGTTTAAATACGGGCGGGGAAACCGTTGCCAGCGGAAGTTGGGGCGCCCGGCAAGAACAAGCCATTCCGTAAAAGTGAGGGGCGGGATCCCATATTCATCGCAGAGGCGGTCCAAGGCCCGGGCATCCGCGGCGGTGTTGCCGGCATAGCGGGAGACAAAGCTATACAAGGAAAGGCCCGCCAGGAAATCGAAGCCGGTTTTCAGATCCTCCGTTGACATCATCCGCGGGTTACTATAGCCCAGGGAGGCGGCGGCCCTTAGCAACAGGTCTTTCACAGTCTCTTCCGGGAGGACCTGCCATGAAGGCACGGTGGCGCCGGCGGTGAGGTAGGCGATCCAGTCCTCCGTGGTGATCTCGATCTTCAGATCCTCACAGATATACCTGATAACCGTCCCGCGGGGACCCTGGCAGAGGTTGTTGTAGTAGTTATAAAAACCGGTCAGGGTTTTGTTCTTTAAAAACCGGAAAGGACGGGCAAAATCTTCAAAGGTCATCAGCAACGGGTGACGGCGCCCCCGTTCCCGGCAGGCCCGGAGGAGAATTTCCCTTTTTACCGGCTGGGGGATATTGTCCCAGGAAGCGACCGGGTGGTTTCTGATATACACCAGGTATTTCCCGGTTTCGATTGGCGGGATTTGCTGCAGGTCGCTCAAGGGCGCGGAGGGTTCTTTTTCTCCCGGCGTAACCCCGGATGAGAAAGGGAATAGACTGTCAAGATTCGTTTTTTCCCCGGCGGTAGCAACTGGTTTTTCCATTTCTATCACCAACTGTAACGGTATTCGTCGTTAATTTTGGAAATGAATAGAGAAAAGGTCCGGTAAAATTCGGGGGGTCATATTTGACTATTATTTCCATTATAGTTTCAATATACTATTTATTATATTGCAAAAAATGGTTTGGTAAAAGAGACAGAAGGCCGGAGGAGTAAAGATTATGTTATTATTTTATGGCTCTTTAGCGCCGCGCTCGCTCTACCGCCAATTTTTGGAAGTTTCTTATCCCAGGTTTTCCGGGTTCAGCGGTTCGAGGGCCGGGAGGACAAAACGCCCGTCTTTTCTGATTAAACGGTCGTCAAAGTAGATCTCCCCGCCGCCGTATTCCGGGCGCTGGATAAAGACCAGGTCCCAGTGGATTGCCGATTTGTTGCCGTTATCACATTCATCATAACAGGAACCGGGGGTAAAGTGGAAACTGCCGCTGATCTTTTCATCAAAGAGCGTATCCTTCATTGGGTTGAGGATATGCGGGTTGAGGCCCAGGGCAAATTCGCCGATATACCGGGCGCCTTCGTCGGTGTCGAGGATTCGTTCGAGGCGCTTTTGGTCGTTGGCGGTGGCGTTCACAATCTTCCCGTCCTGGAACTCCAGGCGGACCCTTTCAAAGGTAAAACCTTCGTAGAGGGCGGGGGTGTTAAAGGTAATTACCCCGTTCACCGACTCCCTGACCGGGGCGGTAAAGACCTCCCCGTCGGGGATGTTCCTGTGGCCGTCGCATTTGATGGCAGGAAGCCCTTTAATGGAAAAGGTAAGGTCCGTCTCCTTGCCGGTGATCCGTACCCGGTCCGTTGCTTCCATCAACTCCACCAAAGGTTCCATGGCTTTGGAGAGTTTCGCGTAGTCCAGATTGCAGACGTTGAAATAGAAATCTTCAAAACCTTCAGTACTCATATTGGCCATTTGCGCCATGGAGGCATTGGGATAGCGGAGAATGCACCATTTGGTAAACGGCACCCGGACCTCCATATGTACCGGTTGGATATACTCCTTTTGGTAAAGCGTCAGTTTCTCACCGGGCAGGTCCGCAAATTCGCTGGTGTTCTCCCCGGCGCGGATCCCGATATAGGCCTGCATTGCCTCCATTTGCGACCGGTCCCATTTCGCCTGGGCTTGCAGTTGCCCGGCAGAGGCCTCCTTCAATAATTCCCGGGTAAGGCTGGGATGGGCCAGTTTGAGAAAGGGAACGCCTCCGGCCGCGTAAACCGTTTTTATCAGTTCCGCCGCAAGGGGCAGCGCGTCGCCGGTTACCTCCAGGAGAATCTTTTCTCCCGGTTGCAGCTCTACAGAGTAGGTTATTAGGTTCTCCGCCAGTTTGGCCAGGCGTGGATCTTTCATTTTAATCACCCCTCATTAAAACATTTTATAACCCCATTATAACCTCGCATAATTTCCTTTAAAACAATTCTTTTATAATT
>JAAYGG010000118.1 GCA_012727895.1 Bacillota bacterium | reverse complement strand
TTCAGACGTTACCAAAATGTTAGCAAAGACAGGGAGGGGCCGGCCGGGGGAGGAATTCCCGCCTTGACCGGCGAATAATCAGGTTATGCCCGGAGACTGTCCGTGAAGACGGATAATAATCATATTTGCACATAACCGTTTAGCGCGTATAATAAAGGAGAATTTCTGCCTGGGATGGAGGGGCGAGACGGTTGGTTCTTTATGTTTCGGATCTCGACGGGACCCTGGTTGGCCCCGATGAGCGGCTCAGCAAGGAAACGGTGGAGATTATCAACACCTTAATCGATGACGGGCTGGCCTTCACGGTCGCTACCGCCCGTTCCCTGGTCTCCGCTGCGGAGATAATCGCCCCGCTCCACCTGCGGCTGCCGGTAATACTGAATAACGGCGCTTTTGTCTACCACCCGCTAGAAAAGAGATATATCGCTGCCAATTTCCTCCCGCCCGCTGTTGTAGAGCGCCTGGTCGCCGATTGCCGGCGGCACGGCGTCTCGCCAACGCTTCACCTTTTGACGGGAGAAGGGGAATTGCGCGTCTATTACCGGGAAATCATCCACCCGGGCGAAAAACATTATATCGTCGGGCGGCAGGCCAACGGTGACCGGCGTTTTTGTCGCGTAGACGACCTCCGTCCGGCCCCGGGCGATCGCATTTACGCCCTCCTGGTCATCGGCGACCATCCGGAACTGGCGGTTTTGGCCGCAAAATGGCGCAGTGACCCGGAGATCGCCGTCCATTACGCCCAGGATATCTATTCCGGCGCTTATTGGTTGGAGGCGACTAGTCCGCGGGCAACCAAGAAGGGGGCAGTCCGCTATCTGCGGGAACTGCTCTCCGTGGAGAAGGTAATCTGTTTTGGCGATCATCTGAACGACCTCCCCATGTTTGAAGAGGCCGATGAGGCCTATGCTGTGGCCAACGCCCATGAACTCTTGAAAAGTAAAGCCACGAGGGTGATTGAGGCCAACGACCGGGACGGGGTTGCCCGTTTTCTCCTGCAGAGGGCAGCGGGCGGGCTGGCCAAAACCCGGCAGGCCGGAGGTTAACGGCGCCGGGCCATCGGCGGTCACGGAAAATGGGATAAACTAAGCTGGAGATAAAAGCGTGCGGGCGCTTGGCGTGTACGCGCGGAAGGAGGAAGAAGAATGGCAGGCACATACGGACATTTTTTTCCGCAAAGGAGCAAGGTAGCGATTATCGGCGCAGGGATGGTCGGTTCAAGTTTTGCGTACGCCTTGATGATCAGCGGTTTGGTCTCGGAGATCGTTATCCTTGATGTCAATAGGGACCGGCTGGAAGGCGAGGTGATGGACCTCAACCACGGAATGCCCTTTGTCCGCCCGGTGATTATCCGGGCCGGCGATTATCCGGACTTGAAAGACGCGGATCTGGTGGTCATTACCGCCGGGGTGGCGCAAAAGGTAGGCGAGACCCGACTGGAACTGGTACATAGGAACGTGGAGGTCTTCCGGCAGATCATCCCCAAAGTGGCGGAGAACTCTGCTGCCGGCACGGTCTTGTTGGTGGCGACCAACCCCGTTGATGTCATGACCTACGTGACCTACAAATTATCCGGGTTTGAGAAGCAGCGGGTGATTGGTTCCGGGACGGTTCTGGATACCGCCCGCTTCCGTTTCCTCCTCAGCAGCCATTGCCAGATTGACCCGGCAAACGTCCACGCCTATATCCTGGGGGAACATGGCGACAGCGAGGTGCCCATCTGGAGCCTGGCCAACATTGCCGGTGTCCGTTTTACCGATTACTGCCCGGCCTGTGACCGGGATTGCGGCCCCCTCAAGAGACAGGAGATTTTTGAAGAGGTTAAAAATGCCGCCTACAAAGTGATTAAAGGGAAGGGGGCAACTTATTACGGGATCGGGCTGGCCATGGTTAATATCGCCGAGAGTATCCTCAGGGACGAGCATTCGGTCCTGACCGTCTCCTCGCTTTTGGAAGGGGAGTACGGCCTGGAAAACCTCTGCCTTAGCCTGCCCACGGTTGTCGCCCGCCAGGGTGTGGTGAAGAAGATCCGGTTGGAGATTACCCCGGAAGAAGAAGGACTGTTGCGCCGTTCCGGAGAGGTAATCCGGGGCGTCCTTAACGAGGTCGGGTTCTAATCCGCTCTAGGGAAAAAGGGGACAAGCAGGGAAGACCCTGTGAAAGATCCTTGCAAAAGGCCCCTGGGAAAGATCCCTGCAAAAGGCGGGAAGGGGGGAGTTGGGTGCAGGAAAAAGAGGTGGAGATCTATACCGATGGCGCCTGCAGCGGTAACCCCGGCCCCGGCGGCTGGGGAACTGTCTTGCTCTACCGTGGGCACCGCCGGGAGCTTTCCGGCGCCGAACCGCATACCACCAACCAGCGGATGGAACTGACGGCGGCCATCGAAGGTTTGAAGGCCTTGAAGCACCCTTGCCGGGTCCGTCTTTACTCGGACAGCGCCTACCTGGTCAATGCCTTTAACCAGAAATGGCTGGAACGCTGGGCAAAAAACGGTTGGCTCACGGTAAAAAAGACCCCGGTGGAGAATAGGGATCTTTGGGAGCAGTTGTACGCCCTGACCAAGGTCCACGATGTCAGGTGGATCAAAGTACGGGGCCATGCCGGGAACAAGGAGAACGAGTATTGCGATAAATTGGCCACTGAGGCCATGGCCCGGTATCTTTCTGGTGAAAGTTCTTGACCCGGCGGGGACCAGGTGATATAATATAAAAGCGTAGGTTGGGGGGTCGTCTAAGGGTAGGACGGCGGGTTCTGGCCCCGTTGGTGAGGGTTCGAATCCTTCCCCCCCAGCCATATTATTAAAAGGCCCCATCGTCTAGAGGTCGAGGACACCACCCTCTCAAGGTGGAGACACGGGTTCGATTCCCGTTGGGGCTACCATCCAATAAATGAAAGAGGCTTTGGAAAGCCTCTTTATGTTTTGCTCGCGTATGCGCGTCACCTGGATCAACATCTTAAGAAGGAAAATGGAGATGGCAATAGAAATAAAAAAAGGAAATCATTTCTTTAAAGCGGGATGAAATTGTTGTCGACCCCCGGTGATGTAAAAAACCCGGGGGATCGACGACATCTGCAAAACTTTAGTTTTATTAGATTTATCAGGGTTTTCCCACTTTTCACACCCAGTCGCGCACCTTTTCCAGGATCGCACTGGGGTAAAAAAACGCACTTCAAACGGGTTTTTAGCCTACCTATGAGGAATTGAAAC
>JAAYGG010000117.1 GCA_012727895.1 Bacillota bacterium | reverse complement strand
CGGATTCCGGAAAAGATTAAGCAGAATTTACCGGTGATCTTTTCCGTTTGCGCCATGGCGCTGGGGATAACCCTAATTGTGGGGGTAAAGAACCTCCCGCCTGTGGTCTTAGCCTTGATTTTGGGTACCGCCATCGGCGAGGTTTTGGATATCGAAGAAAAACTGCATGGACTCACAGAAAAACTCCAAAACAAGCTGGAAAAAGGGAGGGCAAAAAGTGATGAGAAAGCGGTTGAAGGTTTTATCACCCTTTTGGTACTGTTCAGCATGAGCGCCGGCTTTATAATCGGGTCTCTTTATGAAGGAATGACTGGCGACACCACACTTCTGGTCATCAAATCAATCCTGGATTTCTTTACGGCAATGATCTTCGCCACCACCATAGGCTATTTGGTCATGCTGATCAGTATTCCCGCCCTGATTATCGGTACAGCCTTTTTCGCCCTTGCCTTCCTGATCCTGCCCTATCTCAACGAAGCACTGATCGCCGACTTTACAGCCGGTGGCGGTATCATCAATCTTTTGGTGGGAATCCGGATGATGGAACTAAAAAAAGTCCCTGTTGCCAATAGTATACCTGCCATCGTACTGTTCATACCCTTGTCGTACCTGTGGACTCTAATTTTTTAAGCCAATAAACAAAACACAACTATAACTAAAAAGGAGGAAAAAAAATGAGTTACGCATCGGAGTATGATGTCATCGTCTGCGGAGGCGGCACTTCAGGAGTGGCGGCCGCCATTGCTTCGGCCAGAGCCGGGGCAAAGACCCTCTTGATCGAACGCCTTGGCGCTTTGGGCGGGCAGATGAATGTCTCCGGACCGCCGGGGTTCTCCTACGCCTGGCTCTTCAACCAACGGGGCGAACAGATCATTGGCGGAATCATTGAGGAGACCCACAAACGCCTTTTGGATGAGGGCCATGCGTTACCGCATGACCACACTGAATACCGGGAGGGTTCCGGCTTTACCTTCTCCTACGTCGACCCGGATTGGTGGGGACTCTTAATCTTCAACATGATGGATGAGAACGACGTCGATCTGCTCCTCCACGCCATGGTGGTTGACGTCTTGAAAGAGGGAGATAAGGTTACCGGCGTGGCCGTGGAGACCGTCGGGGGCCGCCTTGAACTCAAGGCCAAGGTCGTCATTGACTGCACCGGTGAAGCCTATATGGCGGTGCGGGCCGGCGCCCCTACGGACATGGTTCCAAGAGAACACTTGCAACCGCATACCATCGCCTTTACCTGTGACGGCATTGACTGGGACGAAGTTCTCGACTGGGTACGGGCCCATCCTGAAGAGATTGTCCACCCCGATGTCCCCGGCCGCTCGCCAGAGGAGACCTGCAAGGTTCTGAGGAGAATAGAGAACGTGTGGGATCTCGGGGAAATAAGAGGTTTCACCTCCATCCTCAAGAAAGTGATGGATAACAACGAATGGCACGGGATGAGCGGTATGGGCTTCTTCCTCATGCCAAAGGGCGACCCAAAAAACCGGCGCGTCCTGGCGCATTTGCAACATGCGTCGCACGTCCCCGGCCGTTCGCCTTATGATCCCTGGGACCTCACCTACAGCGAGCGCGAAGCCCGCAGGCAGATCCAGATCGCCTTCAAAGCCTTTAAAAAGTATATGCCCGGCTTCAAGAACGCCTATATCACCAGGATGTGTACGGAACTCCGGATCCGGGAAGGCAAGAGGATTGTTGGGGATTACATCCTGACCCGTCAGGATGTGGCCGATGCGAAGAAATTCCCTGATGTCATCGGTAAGAGCGGTTTCCCCGCCGGCGGCCACCATGTCCCCGGTACCGACACCATAGCCACTGACGTCGTCTGGCCAAAGGACAGGGGTTCCCATGATATCCCTTACCGGTGCCTGGTACCGCAGAAAGTCGAGAACCTCCTGGTTGCCGGTAAAGCCATCTCCACGGACCGGGATGCCTACCACCGCTTCCTGCAACAGACCATGGTCACCGGCCAGGCGGCGGGGGTGGCGGCCGCCCTCTGCGCCAAGCAGAATATTACCCCCAGGGAACTGGAGAAAGACGTCTCTGAACTCCAGAAAATCCTCCAGGAGCAAGGCGCGATCCTTTACGGCACCCACTAAGAACTCTGAAGAACTGGGAGGACCTTAAGGTCGAGAATAAAAAGGGAGAAAAAGGACCGCCGGGGTTATCCCGGCGGTCCTTTTCTTTTTCTATTTCTTATTTCCACTCAGGTACACTGGGGCGCATTTATCCTCAAAAAGGGTATGTTCTCCGCAACCGGGCATAACTCCGGTTTACCCGGGACAAGAAGGTTCTTGTCTCCCGGAAAGGGGGAATTCCCCGGTAGGCCAAAACCCGGCCCGGGCCGGCGTGGTATGCGGCCAAAGCCAGGTCCCAATCGCCGAAAAGATCATATAGCATCGCCAAATACCGGGCGCCTCCGGCGATGTTTTGGCGGATATCGAAGGGGTCGTCCACCCCCAGCATCCGGGCGGTACCCGGCATAAGCTGCATCAATCCCTTGGCCCCCTTCGGACTGACTGCTCGGGGAGAAAAGGAAGATTCCGCTTCAACAACGGCCGCCAGCAAACGGGGGTCCAGATCATAGACCCGGGCAAAATAGAGCAGGGCATAACTGATTTCCGCCTTTTTCCCCGGGCTTAACCGGGGCTGGAAAAGGCTAATATATCCCTGCAGGTTCCGGGCTTGCTGAAAAACCTCCTCTACGGCAAAGAGGCTCTCTTCCATTTCCAGGATGGAGTTTTGGAGTTCCTCGATAATCCCCTGCGTCTCCTCGAGATCCGCCCGGATACCGGCGAGCGTATCTTCCAGGGCTATAATCTCACTGGATAAGGCCGTGATTTTCTTACCGGTGGTGACATGGGATATATAAGCAAAGATCAAAACCCCGGTAACCGTTAAGATGATTATTATCAACAGTATCTTTCCTGTTTTCCCGGTCATTTCCATACCGCCTCCCTCCCGCATTGCCTTTGTGACAAACGCATTAACAAACCCACATTATTTATTAAGCATTATATTAGGATGGCGCCGGGGACATGCAAAAAACCATAACCTTGCGGGCAAAATTTTCTAAAAGGAGAAGGAGCTGGGGTTTAGAATATTTATTTACATGGGGAATGAAGCAAATACTGACTGTGCCGGTGTGAGAGTACGGGGGAAAAATGAGAGCAGCAGGAAGAACCGGAAGAACCGTATGGGTTTTGGCCGTTGCGGTTTTAAGCTGGGGAATATTGCCCCTGTTATCAGATACTATGGTGTATGCGGTTTTGGCGCCCGGTGGAGAACGGGTACAAACGCCCGTGTCTTTACCTTCCACACCGCCGGCTTTGCCCGGAGGGGAAAGCCGGCAGGGGGGTAATATTGTTGTCTACATAAACTGGGACGGCTTTGCCAAGTATTATTTGGATTTAGCGGAAGCCCAGGGCAAGGTCCCGACCCTCTCCTGGATAAAAAACGAAGGGGTCTTTTTTGCCAATGCCACAAGCGGAATCCCGGCGATCACCAACCCCATGCAGGCGGTACTGGCCTCCGGTACCACCCCGCGGTTTACCAACAACCACTACCGGTATTTTGATAAGGAATTGAACCGGGTGCTTCAGGAAGCGCCCGCCCGGAAAAACGAAGCGGAAACCCTGGCGGAGGCCGCCTTCCGGCAAGGGGTAAAGGCCTTTGCCATCAACCAATTTGCCTTTTTGTACCGGGGAACCGGTTGGGCGGGCCAAGAGCAGACCTATTTTGCCGCCCCGCCCGGGGCAAACGGTTATGACGACTGTATCGCCCGTTTTGATGAGGCCATCCGTTTCCTCCACGCGTTTGCGGAAGAAATGAACGCCGGCGGTTTGCCGGAGGCCCCCTTTTTGCTTGCGCTTTATATGGATGACCTGGATGCCGTTGGCCATAATATGAAGGAGATATATGGAGTTTCTCCGGTCAGGACGGAAGCCGAACGCCGGCAGGCGGTGGTTGACCGCCTGGCCCTCATGGACAGAAAACTCGCCGAGTTTATAGAGGCCTGCCGGGAAACCGGCCTCTATGAAGAGATGAGTTTTATCTTAACAACGGACCATGGGATGGCGCCTATGGGTTTTGGTCCGGCAACCGGGCCCGCCATTGAGGAGAGCGCCGCGAGTAAGCTCCCGGATTTGCTTGCGCGGATTGAGGCACTGGGAACCGGGTACAAGTGTGAAGTCTTGATGCCCGGCGGCAAGGAAAGCCCGGAGAAAGAGACGGATATTGCCGTGGTCACCGTGGGGTTAATGGTACAGCTTTCTTATGTCAATGAATTTAACCCCAATGTGAT
>JAAYGG010000116.1 GCA_012727895.1 Bacillota bacterium | reverse complement strand
CCGGGCTGAATTTTCCTTCTTCAAGCCGCCAGTACTGGACCCCCGGGATCTCGGCTTCCATCGTCTCAACCAGGTGCGGGTGGCAGGTAAGGACGAAGATCTGGTGGGTTCCGGAGAGTTCCTTCAGGAGTTCCATTGTCCTTTCCAGATGACGGCGGTCAAAATTGACCAGCGAATCATCGAGGATCACCGGGAGGGGAACAGGGATCTCTTTTATCCTGCTCAACCGGACGGCCAGGAAGAGCTGTTCCTGGGTGGCCCGGCTTAAGATCTCCGTGGTCTCCGCTACACTGCCATCGTCCATAACGGCTTTAAAATCCGCCTTTTTCAGGTCGTCAGGGGGTAATACCTGTTGGTAGCGGCCACCGGTCAAATGGGCAAAAATCTTCCCGGCGTCTTTTAACAGGGTATCCCGGGCCCGTTCCAAGAAGTTCTCCCGCATCTTGGCGAGGAAAAACGCGGCCGCGCTGTAGACCGCATATTTCTCCGCCAGGGGCCGCATCCCCGCCCGGGCCCGATCGATCTGTTGCTGGGCCTTTTCCAGCCGTTCGGTG
This sequence comes from Bacillota bacterium, assembly GCA_012727895.1. Classification (GTDB taxonomy): domain Bacteria; phylum Bacillota; class UBA4882; order UBA10575; family UBA10575; genus JAAYGG01. The sequence goes on along the minus strand of JAAYGG010000116.1, from coordinate 2,215 downwards.
GTGGCCAGGGTCTCCAGTTCGGCCTGGAGTCTTCTTTCTTCTTCTTTCAGTGCTTCCAATTGCCTTTCCAATTCTGTCGCGGCTGCTTGCGCCCGTTCATATTCCCTCTCCAACTCCTGGCGGGAGGTGTAAGCCTGCGCCAGGCGGGTAAAGGCGGTAAATAGCTCGTCATCACCGGTGACCGCCGCTCCGGCCGGGTCCTGCCAGGCCTTCCGGCCCCGGTCGGTCTTTAAGGACTGTAAAATCTGCCTTTTTATCAGTTCATACTCGCTCCTGAATCCGGCCAGTTCTTTATATTTTTCTCCCTGCCGGAGAAATCCGGCGAGGGCCTCCGCTACCGGCAGGTCTCCTTCCCCCGCCGGGGCATCCCATGCCAAAAGCGGGCGGAGTTCTTCCTCCACCGCTCTCTTTCTTCCGGCGCTTGCCTCCAGCTTTTCTGCGAGTTCCAGGAGGCGCAGGGTCTCCTCAAAACCGGCAAAGAGCTCATCCTCACCGGTAAAAGCGGGAAACACCGGAGCCAGCCGGGAAGCAAGGGCGCGCAGTTCTTCCAGGTCCGCCTCGACCTGGCAGCGGGTTTCCGCCAGGCGTTCGCCGGTCGCCCGCCACCTGCCAATGGCCCTTTTCAACTCCTGGACCCGCCGGAAATAGCCGGTAATAACCTCCGGGGGGGCCTCCTCCGGCAAATCCAATAACTGCCGGTATTTATTAACCTCCGCCGCCAGCGGCGCAAGTTCCTGTTTCAGCGCTACTTTTCTTTCTTGTATTGCCAGGTGCCGCCTTCTCTCCTCCAACAACTGCCGGGAGTAGAACTCCTCTTCCCTGCGGTGGAAAGCATCTCTCAGCAGGAGAAAGGCCATTAAGATGAGCCCGGCGGCAAAGACCCCGATCCCCAGTAATTGATGGAACATAAACAACCCGGCTCCAGCCAAGAGAAAGAGTATGGTCAGGGCCACATTACGGTTTAAGGCCGCAACCACCGGCCTCTCTCCCGGAGCCGCCCCCTTCCTTCCCCCGGCTAATTCCGCCAAACGGGCGATGACGCCTTCCTGCCCGGCTAGATCCCTTTCACAGTTCTCCAACTCCTGCCGGGCTTTCCTGTAGGCTTCCAGCCGCCAGCTGAGTTCGGCCTCTTCCAGGCTGTCGGTTTTGAGCACCAGGACGCGCCCGAAATCTCCCTGCCAGGCCTCGTTTACCTGGTCCATTTCGATTTTTAACTCCTTTTCTTCCTCTTCCCACCGGCTTTGCTGGTCCCGGTAATTCCGGACCCTCTCCCGCAAACCGGAGAGGCGGAGGCCCAGCCGGCGCAACTCCTCCTTCTCCCGGAGGAGTACTTTACTGGCAGCCGCCGGGTCCCCGCCGGGAATTGCCTCTTCAAACCGGTCCCGGTTTTCCCGGTATTCGCCAAGGGCTTCTTCATAACGTTCCCGCAGCCTCTCAACCTTTGGCAGGCGTTCCGCGGGGAAACTGCTGAGCAAGGTTTCCGCCTCCGCTGTAGCCAGGCGCAACTCCAGTTGGGAAAAGCGCTCGTAACCTTCGTAATTACTCTTCAGCAGGTCCAGCCGGTCAATCTTCCTCTTGAGAGCGGCCAGTTCCCCGCTGCAGTCCTTAATCTTCTTTGCACATTCCTTTTTTTCTTCTTTTTTCCGCTGGTACTCGTCGACTTGGCGTAACGCCTGCTCCCGCTCCTCCACCCCGTTCCGGATGGGCTGGAAATATTCTTTGAAACGGTGGACATCGGGTTTCCCGTATTTCCCGCCGATCTCCATCGCCTGTTTCCTGTATTCATCCTCCAATTGCGGCAAACGGGCGATCTCGGCAAAACCGGCCCCCAGGAGAACCGCCTGCAACCTTTCTTCTTCGCTCCGGGCGGCCTCCCCCGGTAACCGCTGGAGTTCGTCAAGGCTCACGGTGAAGACCTGTTGGTAGGTGAAGGGATCAAGGCCGCCGTAAACCTGTTGCATACTAAGGGTTCTTGAACGGTCGCCGCTGAGGTAAGAAACCACCGGTTCACTATGGCCCTGCAGGCGAAAATGGCAGTCCTCGCCGGTCTCCAGGGTCATCTCCCCTTCGACTTCATGTTTTTCCCGGGCCGGCGGCAGCGTAGCGCTGCGGGGAAAGCCAAAACCAAGATAGCGCAGGATCTGCATGAAGGTGCTTTTGCCCGCCCGGTTCCGGCCGCCGATCAAGACCAGGCCCGTGGCCAGCGGTCCCAGTT
>JAAYGG010000115.1 GCA_012727895.1 Bacillota bacterium | reverse complement strand
CGCCTGCTCAACGGCGTCCTTTACCCCGATACCGGGCGGATCAGCGTTGCCGGGTTCGACCCGGTCTCCGCCGGCGACGAGGTCCGGAAGAGATGCGGGGTGTTGACGGAATCCGCCGGTCTCTATGAGCATATGACCGCCCGTGAGAACCTCCTCTTCTTTGCCGAGCTTTACGGGGTTGCCGAACCGGTGCGGCAGGCCGAAAGGCTATTATCCGAATTTGGCCTGGCGGATGCGGCCCGGAAAAAGGTGGGGGCTTTCAGCACCGGGATGAAAAAACGTTTGGGGATTGCCAAGGCCCTCCTCCATGACCCGGACGTTCTTTTCCTGGATGAACCCACCACCGGCCTGGACCCGGAAGGTTCACGGGATTTGCTCAATTACATTAAGGAGTTGAACCGGGAGTACCGGGTGACCATCCTTCTCGCCACCCACCTCCTCAAACAAGTGCAGGATCTCGGCGACCGTTTTCTCTTTCTTGAACGGGGGCGCCTCCTCGAAAGCGGCACCTTCGTGGAGTTGGAAGGAAAATACCTGCGGGAAATAACGCTGCAGGTGGAGACGGGCCTGGCCGTCTCCGGGGATGAGTTCGCCGGTTTTCCAGTGGTCAAGAAAGCCCCCGGTTATCTCTGGTTCCGGCTGGAGAATAAAGACGCCGTCCCGCTCCTGCTCGAAAAGATCCTGGCAGTCGCCCCCGTTTATTCCGCGGTCATCACCGGGCGGGACCTGGAGACGATCTATTTTAAGATCAGGGAGGAGAAGCGATGAGAAAGCGACAAATCCGGGCGGTGATCAAAAAGGATATCAAGGCTGTCACCAGCAGTTTTCAACTCTGGCTGCCCATGCTCTTGCTGCCGGTGGTTTTCTCACTGCTCTTGCCTTGCCTATTGATTCTCCCGGCCTATAAATATGATATCAGCGAGCGGAGCATCCTTGAGGTTCTTAACAATTTGCCCCCGGGCGAATTGCGGGAGACCATCTTCTCCTTTGCTTCCACCAACCAGCAAATGGTCTACTTCAGCGTGCATTATCTTTTCGCTCCTTTCCTCCTGATCATCCCTTTAATGGCCGCCAGCGTCCTTGGGGCCGGGAGTTTTGCCCGGGAAAAAGAGCGCAAAACCATGGAAAGCCTGTTGTTTGCGCCGATCTCCGCCCCTGACCTCTTCCGGGCGAAGATCTTCGCCGCCTTCATCCCTGCCGTTCTTCTTACTTTCTTCTCTTTCCTGCTCTACGGAACAACGGTCAACCTCGCCGCCTACCGGCTCTTCGGCGGGTTAATCTTCCCCAGGCCCCACTGGCTAATCCTGCTGTTTTGGGTAAGTCCCGCCCTCAGCCTGGGCGCGGTCTTTCTCAACGTCTTTATCTCCGCGAGAGTAAAAGGGTTCCAGGAGGCATACCAACTCGGCGCCGTGACCGTCCTCCCGCTCATCGCCTTGATTGCCGGGCAGATCACCGGCGTCCTCCTGCTGAACAACACCGTCCTTTGGCTCCTGGGCGCCGGCTTGTGGCTGCTGGATTTCTTTTTGATTAGAAGGGCCGGGCGGTACCTGGACCGCAATAAACTCTTTGCCACCCTGGCTTCATAGACCGGAAAGAAAGACAGGTGTCCAGTTGAGAGAGAAGGAGTTAATCAAAACGGCTCTTGCCGGCGGGAAAAGGGGGGAGGAGGCCTTGGCCGCCCTGCTCCAAGCAAATTACCGGCTGGTCCTGGGATATTTCCTCAAAGTCACCCAGGATCCGGAGCTGGCCAGAGACCTGACCCAGGAAACTATGGTCCGGGCCTTAAAGAACCTCCCGAAATACAGGGGCGAAGGAAAATTCTCCACCTGGTTAATCGCGGTCGGCTCCAACTTCTACCGGGATGAACTGCGGAAAAAGAAGACGGCAGAGAAGATAGCAGAGAAAACAAACGACAGGCGGTTTCCCCTCCCGGAAAAGCAGGCGGAAGCGGAGACTGTGGATATAAAACGGGCTTTACTGGAACTGCCCGCAGAAAAACGGATCCCTCTCGTCCTGAAATACTACTATGACTACTCATACCAGGAGATTGCCGCCACCCTGAAAATTCCCCTGGGAACGGTCCGTTCCCGGTTACACGCGGCCGTACGCCAACTCCGGGAACGGTTACAGGAAGAACCTGAGGGAACCCATAGGAAAATACGGGCTACTTTGGAGGAGTCTTAAAAATGAGAAAACCGGAGAAACACCAAAAAAACCTTTTTCCCCGGCCGGCCACTGGACCGAAAAAGCAAAGACCCGGCAGTGACGAAGAGGAACTTCTTTCTGCCCTCGCGCCGCTTAAACCAGCTCTCGATGCCTTTGGCGAAGAAACGGAAGAGATCCTGGCCGGCCTTGCCACCCCCGGCCCGGCCTATTTTACCGGGATTGTCCGGAAGGCATTGGCCGGGGCCAGAAAAGCAGCGCTGGCCGAGGCGTTAACTTTTATGGCGGTGGCAATAGCTTTCCTCACCGGGGTTCACTGGTTTTTACAAGCCGGCTACTTTCTTCCGGTGGCTGTTGGTTATGGTATCATTGCCCTGTTGCTGCCAACGGTGATCCTTTTCGTCCCCGAAGCCCGGCACGGGGAGGTGAATGAGTAATGAACGCGAACCCGGTTTCCTGGCCCCTCTACCTTCTCTTTGCAGTACTGGCTTTCACGCAAGCCCTCTGGATCTTTTATGATGCCCGGAAGCGGGGGGAAAACCACTGGCTCTGGGGGCTTTTGGGCCTGCTGAACGTCCCTTCTTCTCTCATCGTATACCTCCTGGTCACGAGGAGAGATAAGAAAAAGAAAAAGCCCGGCATATAAGCATGCCGGGTTCCGTGCCCAGGCGCGACATCATAAGAGCCTCCCAAGAGGCAGGGCTTTTTCCTTTAGAACGTAGAAACGCGCGGTTGCACGCGCGTTTATTATATCGCAAAAACGTTATTTTTTATGGTGGGCGAAGCTGGATTTGAACCAGCGACCCCTTGCTTGTAAGGCAAGTGCTCTCCCCCTGAGCTATTCGCCCATAACCGGCTTTGCCAAGCCAAAATTATTATACCCTAAAGAATAGAAAAAGTAAACCCCCAACCCCCTCGG
>JAAYGG010000114.1 GCA_012727895.1 Bacillota bacterium | reverse complement strand
TACAGGAGGGCTCGCGATGAATCGGAAGATCCTTTTCAACGACGGCTGGGAGTTTGCCAAAAGCGGCTTGGGGGTTTCCAGTCCGGAGGGGCTGGAATTCCAGCCGGTGGATTTGCCCCATGACTGGCTGATTTATAATACTTTAAGCTTATATGAAAGTAGCATCGGCTGGTACAGGAAACGGTTTGTCGCCCCCAAGGCCCGCCAGGTCCTCCTCTATTTTGACGGGGTGTACATGGATTCCACGGTCTATGTGAATCAGCAGTTGGTCGGGGAATGGAAATACGGTTATTCCTCCTTTGAGCATGATCTCACCGGGGCGCTCCGGGAGGGGGAGAATGAGATCCTGGTGAAAGTGGTCCACCAGTCGCCCAACAGCCGGTGGTATTCGGGGGCCGGCATCTACCGGAATGTCTGGCTGAAAACAAGAGGGGAGAATTACATCGAAACCCACGGGGTTTATATCTCCACCCGCAAGGAGCAGGGAGGAGAGAACCGCTGGGTGGTGGAGATCGATACGGACCTCTGCCTCCGCCAGGAGGGGGAGTTGGTCCACCGCCTCTTCGACGGCGACCGGGTGCTCGCCGCTTCAGAGAGTGTTGTGACAGAAAAAGACGGCCGGCCAAACCGGCAGCAACTCTTCGTGGAAAACCCCGGCCTGTGGAGCCCGGAGACCCCCAAACTCTATGAGCTTATCACCGAGTTGTACATAGTTACTGAGGACGAAGCGGGGAACCGTAAGAAACAAAAGGTTGAGACCCTCACCCACCGCATCGGCTTTAAAGAGGCGGTTTTCGACCCGGACCAGGGCTTGATCCTGAACGGGAAAAAGATCAAGCTGCAGGGGACCTGTGAACACCACGACCTGGGGGCTTTGGGGGCCGCCTTTAATAAAACCGCCTTGCGCAGGAGGTTCAAGCTGCTGAAGGAGATGGGGGTGAACGCGGTCCGGACCGCCCACAACATGCCGGCCCCGGAGTTCATGGACCTCGCCGATGAAATGGGCCTGCTGGTGGTCTCGGAGGCCTTTGACATGTGGGAACTGCCGAAGACCCCCTATGATTACGCCCGGTTTTTCAAGGAATGGGCCCACAAGGACGTGCAAAGCTGGATCACACGGGACCGGAACCACCCCAGCCTCCTGATGTGGAGTATCGGCAATGAGATCTACGATACCCACGCAGGTGAAAGAGGGCAAGAGCTCACAAGGATGCTGGTGGAGTATGTCCGTAAATACGATCCCAAGGGGAACGCCAAGATTACCATCGGTTCCAACTATATGCCGTGGGAGAATGCGCAAAAATGCGCGGAACTGGTGGAAGTCGCCGGCTATAACTACGGTGAGAAGTACTACCGGGAGCACCACGCCAAGTACCCGCACTGGGTGATTTACGGCAGTGAGACCGGTTCGGTCGTCCAGAGCAGGGGGGTTTACCATTTCCCCTTTGCCGTACCCCTGCTGGCCGATGATGACGAGCAGTGCTCCGCCTTGGGAAACAGCTCCGTCAGTTGGGGCGCCAAGTCGCCGGAGGCCTGTATCATCACGGAACGGGATACCCCCTTCTCCCTTGGCCAGTTCATCTGGACCGGCTTTGACTATATTGGGGAACCCACGCCCTACCACACCAAGAACGCCTATTTTGGCCAGTTGGATACGGCCACCTTCAAAAAGGACTCCTATTATATCTACCAGGCGGGCTGGACCGATTATAAAACCAACCCCATGGTCCATATCTTCCCCCACTGGGATTTCAACCCCGGGCAGGTGATTGACGTCCGGGTCTGTTCCAATGCGCCTCGGATTGAACTGCAGCAGAACGGGGTTACAGTGGGCACTTTTGAGATTGACCACAAGCGCGGCGACCAACTGGTGGGCTGGTGGAAGATCCCGTACCAGGAAGGGGAGCTCAAGGCCATCGCCTATGACGAGCACGGCCGGGTCATCGCCACCGCCGTGCGCCGGTCGTTTAAAGACCCGGCCCGGATCCGCCTGACCCCCGATAAAAAACAGCTTTACGCCGATGGCGCCGACCTGATCTTCGTGGAGATCACCATGGAGGATGAGGACGGCAACCCGGTGGAGAACGCTGGCAACCGGGTGCGGGTTGAGGTTACAGGGGCCGGCCGCCTAATCGGCCTGGATAACGGGGACAGCACCGATTATGACCAGTACAAGGGGAGAAGCAGGCGGCTCTTCAACGGCAAGCTGATGGCGATTATCGGCGCGACCCTTGAACCGGGGAAGATCCGGATCAAGGTCACCTCCAAAGGCTTGCCCAGTGTGGAAGAGGAGTATGAGGCCCTGCCGGCGGAGGGGAAAGATCTTACCGGGGTCTCCGCACAGATGCGGAATAAAGAAGTTCCCTGCGTTTTAGGGCATGAGGACGAGATCCCCCTGCGCAAGATTGAATTAATTTGCGACGGTGACCGGGTATTGACCAAGGAGAGAAGGGAAGTCCTGGTCCGGGCGAAACTATACCCGGAAAACACCTCTTACCAGGAGTTGGAATGGAAAGTCGTGGATGACCGCGGGATTGAGGTACCCCTGGCCAAGGTGGAAGCCAACGGGCTTGTGGCCAAGGTGACCGCTTTGGGCGACGGCGCCTTCCGCCTCCGTTGCCTGAGCAGGAACGGGTCGGAGAAAATCCGTCTCATCTCGCAGTTGGAGTTTGAAGCCAAGGGTCTTGGTGTGGTCCACAAGAACCCTTATGAGTTCATCTCCGCAAGCCTTTATGATTACAGCAAAGGGGAAGTCGGGAGCGGCAACGAGAAAGGGGTGGCCACCGCCCGCGAGGGCGAGACGCAAGTGGGCTTCAGAAACCTTGATTTTGGCCCGGTGGGCTCCGATACGATCACCATCCCCATCTTCACCTTGTCCAATGAACCCTATTCCCTGCAGATCTGGGAAGGGATGCCGGGCGAAGAGGGCAGTTCTTTACTGGCGGACGTCATCTACCAGAAGGAGTCCAAGTACAATCACTACCAGGCCGAGACCTACCGGTTGCCAAGGCGCCTGCGCGGTCTCACCTCCATCTGTTTTGTCACGCACCAGAAGATGCAGATCAAAGGGTTTTCCTTTGCCAAACCGGAGCGGGCCTTCATGCGGAACGACGCCGCCGGCGCCGACCGGATCTACGGCGACAGTTACCAAGTCAAGGGCAAAGCGGTGGAAGGCATCGGGAACAATGTCACCCTGGAGTTTGCCGGGATGGATTTCGGTCCTGAAGGCGCCGGCCGGTTGGTGGTTTACGGGAGAACCCCGCTGGCGAAGAACACCATCCATCTCCTCTTCAGTGGCGAGAAAGGGGAAACCCGCCAGATCATCGAGTTCCCCCATGCGGAGGAATACGAGGAGCGGGTCTTTACCCTGGAGAGGGTAACCGGCGAGCAGAAGGTGAGTTTTGTTTTCCTTCCCGGCTCCAACTTTGATTTTGGCTGGTTCCGCTTTGAACGGTAATAGTTGCATTCATTTATTAAAAACACTTGTGAAAAAGCTATCCTTGAGAAAAGGAGGAGAAAACCATGAACGAGCAGGTGAGAACAGGATGGATCTTTGCCGGACTCCTGTTGGCCCTGGCCTTTCTTTCCGCCCTTAGCCTATTTTTGCCGCAAGGTACCTTTCTGCCCCTGCCTGAGGAGGAGCTTGTTTTTCCCTTGCCGGTGCTGGCCCTAATTAACGGGGTTGGCATTATCATTATTTACGGCGGCCTGGGGTGGCTGGGGCTGAATCTTGCGCGTAAACTCGGTTTTCCAGAGTTGTATGACGAGAAGGTTACAAACAAAGAGAGGTTTTTCTACCCCGGATTGGCCGGCGTCGCCATCGGGGCCTTTTTTATCCTTGTTGATCTGGCGCAGGCCCGGCTTCACTCTTTGGGGCGGTTCCCGCACCCGCCGTTTCCCCTGTCGATTTTGGCTTCCGCCACGGCGGGGATTGGCGAAGAGATGATCTTCCGCCTTTTTTTAATCCCCTTTCTCCTTTGGCTGCTCCGGAAGAAGCCGGCAAACAACGGGGCCTTTTGGGGCGTAGCCGTCTTTTCCGCCCTTGTCTTTGCCTTCGGGCATTTTCCTTCCCTTTTTGTCCTTTACGGGGTGGATGGTATACACCAGTTCCCATCCCCTATTCTGCTGGCCGTGATTTTACTCAACGGGTTGCTTTCCCTTTTTGCCGCCGGTTATTTCCGGAAGTACGGTTTTTTGGCTGCCGTGAGCCTGCATTTTTGGACGGATATCGTCTGGCATGTGATTTGGGGTCTTGTTTGAGGAAAATGGCTTGAGTAAAGGGATCTGCTATAACCGCAGAATATAGGGGGTAATCCGGGTGCCGAAGAGAATGTTTGCCGTTTCCCTGCTCATCCTGGCCTTTGCCTGCGCTGTTCCCGGCGGCCGGGCGTTGGCGGCAAAGGTTTTTCTCAACACCCCGGAGGCCAGATACCATGTGGAAGACGGTATCATTTACCGCTATGAACTGGTAGACGCAGAGGAAATACAGAAAGACAAGGCAACCGTCTTTGCCGCTCCTGACGGCTTTAGAATCATCGCTTTTGATGTGGCACGGGCGCGGGGGGTCCCCGGACGCCCACGGCAATGGGCAGGGACAGCAAAGGCGGGAACAGGAGCAGGGGATTCCACCCTGCTGGCGGTTATTCTGGACAATGGCAAGGTCCGCTTATTATGTATTTATAACGAAACAGAAGAAGGAATCTGGTTTTATAAGGATATGACGGCGTACCAGCCATGGAAGGTGCTTTTTGCCGATGTGGATGGCGACGGCGCCCTGGATCTCTGCCTTGGGGTGTGGAAGGAAAGCCCTTTACACCCGGTGCTGGCGAAGAGGCTTTTCATCTACCACCTGACCCCCGGTTTGCCGCCAAAATGGCGGGGCTCCCGGCTCTCCAAGCCAATGACGGATTTTTACTTTTTTCATAATGGGGAAAAAACCCACCTGGTATCGACGGAATTAACCAGGGACGGCAGGGAATCTGTGAATGTATATTATTGGGACCAGTTCGGTTTTACCGGCTACGGCGAGTATTATCCCTTGCGGGAAGGAGAGGCGGTGGGCGAAGGATATTTGCGGAAGAACGGGGAATTACAGAAATCTCTATTGATAACAGATAACGGCCAGCCGTCCGGCGGGCTTCCCAAAAACCTGTGGAAGGG
>JAAYGG010000113.1 GCA_012727895.1 Bacillota bacterium | reverse complement strand
TCCTGCGGCTCGGCCCGTCCACCCGGCTCCGCGTAGATAAGAAAGACTAGCAACAGGGTATCCAAGGCCACATGGCGCCGGGCGCCCTGCCACACTGGGGAGGCGCTTGGGCCCGCTGGGGGGATAGGCCCGTCCACGGTTCTGTATAGATAGGAAAGACTAGTACAGGCTATCCAAGGACGGGACGCCTTGCCATGAAATATGAGCTACGAGAGACGAGCGACGAGAGGAGGCTTTTCTGTGCGGAAATTTACCCGTGAACTACAGTATTTTCTATACAAGGATTTTATACCGGTAACCAAGGGGTTGATTCTCCTGGGAGGGATTTTCTTTATCCTCTTTCAGCTATACCGGCCGGCTATTGGCTTGGTTGCCTTTAACTCGCTCACCTTCTTCCGTTATCCCTGGACGATGTTGACTTACCCCTTGGCAAACTCGGATGTTTTATCTATAATCTTTGCCCTTTTGTGGCTATGGTTTATCGGCGGCAGCCTGGAACGGAGCTGGGGAAGCCAGACCTATGGGTTCTTCTTTTTCTTAGTAACACTTGTCACCGGGCTGGCAATGGCGTTGGTGGGTTGGTTCATTTTGCCGATTCCAATCCTCATAGCCGGTTTTTGGTTGCCTTTGACCGCTATAACCTGGGCGTGGGCCGAGATCAATCGTGGACAGGAGCTTTTATTCTGGGGGCTGATCCCTATTAAAGCGGAGTGGCTGGCCTGGATCCAAGCGGCACTTACTTTCTTCACCTACTTTAGGCGGCACTGGTCGTTGGGGCTGGCCTCGATCAGCGGGATCGCTGTGGTCTATCTTTTCCGCGGCAACGGCCCGTTCGCCCACGGGTTCCGGTACTGGCTCTGGCGGAAAGGATTTTCCTTTAAAGGTTTGACCGGCAGGTTCCGGAGGAAAAAACGGCGGTTGCGGGTGGTGGAATAAGAAAACCGGCCTTTTCAGGCCGGTCTTTTATTTGTTTCCTTTTTCCGCTGTGCTTCTGTTTCTCCCGTATGCTCCGGTTTTCCGGTGCGGTTGTTACCCTTGGTTTTACCCCACTTAACGGGCTGCCCTGCCGATACGGGCACTGGTTTCAACCCGGCGTTTGCAGGCGGTCACCGGTAGGCAGGGACCGAAAGGAGTTCGGGCAGGGTAACAATCTCATACCCCAGACCCCAGAGGGTATAGAGGAGATCCTCCGTGGCCTTGACGGTGGGGGTCAGGTCCTGCCCGGTTCCACCGGCACAGTGGAGGAGGATAACTGAACCGGGGTTGAGATCCGGCAAGGTATTAATCAGGATCTGGTCGGCGTTTTCCGCCCGCCAATCACCGGAGTCCACCGACCAATTGGTCATCACGTACCCTGCCCCGGCCAGCCAGTCCAGGCCGGATTCGGACATCTCGCCATAGGGCGGGCGGACCAGGAGGGGCCGGAGGCCGGTCTGGGCCGTGATTAATTCTTCGGTGTGTAAAACTTCCTCTTGGATGCGGGCCACACTTAACTTCCGGAGATTGGCATGGGTCTGGGTGTGGTTCCCGATGACGTGGCCTTCATTAATAATCCTCTGCACCACCCATTCCCGGCCGGGAATCCGGTCACCCCTTAAGAAAAAGGTGGCTTTGACGCCGTACTTGGCCAGGAGATCGAGAATTGCCGGGGTATAGGTGGTATCCGGCCCGTCGTCAAAGGTCAGGGCAACTCGCCTCTGGTTTGCCGGGCCGTTCAGAAAGACACGCCCCGGGTGCCTGGCCATTAAGGCGGGGATGTTCCAAACATAAGAGTTGGTCGCGGAGTTTCCTCCTGTTGCGGGTTTCCGGGCCGGGGCGGGGGGTTTTGGCGCCGCCGGGACTTTCAGCATTTGCCCGGCGTAAAGGGTACCCCCCGGCAGGTAATTACGGTCCAGCAGCCACTTGAGGCTGGTGTTGTACCTGGCAGCCAGGTCCTGCAGGGTCTCCCCGGGCTTCACCAGGTGAAGCTGTTCATCCGGCCCGGTGACGGGATCGGGGATCAAAAGAACCTGGCGGGGAATGATAAACCCCGGATCCGGTAACCGGTTGGCCTGTACCAGTGTATTACTGGTCAGGCCGTACCAGACGGCGATCTGGGAGACGGTATTTCGCGGCTGGACACGGTAAACCCGGTAGGCAGCCAGACCGGGTACGGCCATGGCCATAAGGATAAGAAAAACAAGAAAAAAGACGGGTAGCTTTTTCATGGCTATAACCTCCTGAGATTAATGGTTATGGGCACGGTATTGTTGACACGGGCCGGGGCCCGGGATAAATTCCCGGAAATATTTATTGTCAACTCATCTTTTCCTGATTAGCGATGAAACAGGCTTTTCCTGCAAGTAATTGGTGGCAGGGATGGCAAGAAAAAACCGGGACGATTACAAGTCCCGGTTTTTCATTTTTATTGGTTAATGGGTTAAAAATCGAGCATTGGCGAAGGGTTAAAAATGGAGGAATGTCGAGAGGGAAATCAACAGGCTGTTGGCTTTTTCCGGGGAAAACCCGGTACCGCCCCAACTGAACTGGAGGTTAAACCAGAGGGCCCAGAGACGGAGTTGGAGCAGGGCATCGTACTGCCAGGCCAACTGTTGCCGGGCGATGGTCCCGTTCAAGCGCAAGAGGCGGAAGGGGCGCCAGTCCATTCCCGCCCAAAGCCGGGGGCTGCTGGAATAACCCCAGCCGGTTGCCATGGCTTTTTCCAGGCCGCCACTTACAGCCAGGCTGCGTAAAACCTGGTAGGAACCGTGAACCTCCAAGACCAGGGGCAAAGAATGCGTGTAACTGTTGAAATCCTCCGATTTTACCTCAAAAGCCTCTTCATCAACGGCAAACTCCGGTCCTTCCGGGCCGCCGGTGATAATCTCACCCTGAAGCGGCTCGGCCAGGCGTTTCCCCTCAATCCCCCGCCAGTTCATGCTGCCGATATTCCGCAACGCCAAACCGGCCTGCCAGCGGTCTTGCCGGTAGATGGCGCCCAGGTCAACAAAGAATCCCTGGCCGCGGAAATCGGGAAACTCCTCGTCATAAGCTGCGCCATAGAAGGAAGTCGCCTTTGAAATGTCATAACTGGACTCACTGTATTTATTGGTCATGATCTTGCCTTCTTCGATGACGGCATAGGCCACGCCAAGGCCGCGCAGGTGACGGAGGGTCACGCCAATCCCCAGGGAGGCGTCGTTGGCCAGCTCAAAGGTGGGGAGGGCATAATTCAGGTCAATGGCGGCGGCAGCCAAACCGGTGACGCCCAGCCTGGAAAGGCTATATTCCGAATCTGCCTTTAGCCCGTCGAAAAAAAGTACCGGCAGGGCCTCGCCCAGGTTAAGAGAGCCGCTCATCCAGGGGTGAAGATGGATACTGAAACGGCCGATGGTCATCCCAATCCGGGCGCCGGAGTTGAAGTGGCATTGGAAACCGGTCCCCTTGATTTGCCGGAGGAACCTCCTCTTTTCAGCTTCACCGGCGGCGCCGGTAAAATCGGCGTTAATATACTCCAGGTTCAAAAGGTTATTTCCTGCGCCTATGGTAAGCTCCGGCAGTAACAGCAGTTCAAACTTGGTACCGGCAAAAGCCGCCTCCGCCGGGTTACCGGTTAAAGAAGGGAAGAGGGCGGGCCCGGTTTTTTCCGGGGCTAGATCAAAATATTCTGCCGCGGGTCCGGACTCCCCGGCCATGCGGGGTTCTTCTGCCGCCGGTTCTTCCATCTGTTCTTCAGCCAATTCTTCTCTTCCTTCTTCAGCTGGTTCGTCCACCTGTTCCCCAGCCACTTCTTCTCCTTCTTCTTCTGCCTGTTCCTCCCCTTGATCATCAACCAATTCCCCTCCGGGGCTTTCCGCAAACTCCCCGGGATCTCCCGGAAGCTCCGTATCCTTTTCCGCCGGGGCTTCTTCCGTCTCATAGCCGTACATCTCCGGCGGTACGGATTCCAAGCCAAGGGCGGCGCCGGGGAGGATAAAAAGTAACAATGAGAAAAAGACGAGAACAGACAGGAGCTTTTTCATCCTATTCCGCCCCCTCTTCCTTTTTGTTAACCAGGATATCCACCTGGGCCCAGGCGCGGATTTCAAGGTAGTCGTTGTCGGTAACCGCGCCAGTATCCCCTGATGTCTTGATAAACTCAACTTGGCTGTAGAAAACGTCCCCTTTTGTCAAGTAATTCAGTTTATCCGTATCCAGGGTGATGGGGTTTCCAGTATTCTCATAAACCCCCGGTCTTCCTCCTTCTGCGGGTTTCACGGCAAAACCGATCTTCGCCGCATTATTATCTTCAACCGGGTTCTCTTCCGGAGACAAATAAATGGCAAGTTCAAAACCGACCGTGCTGGTATTCGTGACCTCCAGGTACATCAGGAAAGCCTGCAAGGGGCTTTTCTTGAGCTCTTCCGGTACTTCCACTTCCTTCGGAACGGTGGTGATTCTTTCAAAGCCAATTTCCGGGACAACCTGCAGGCTGAGGGTGGTGCCAAGGGCAATTTTGACCTCGCCTCCCTGGAGTGAGAGATTGAAGTCGATAAATTTAAAGCCCATGGCGGATGCATCTGAGTTCCAAATATCAACAAATTCTTCTGTGAAGTCCACCGTCTCCGTGCCCTTGCCTTGTAGATGATCCACGGGAAATTCGTGGTCAATCAGAGTACTGCCGGATTGGTCCCGGCTTTCCAGGTTCAACTTGGTATTGACCTGGATCTCATCGGGAAAGTCATGAATAAACTCTAAACTGGCTGTTGTTAAAGATACCTCAGGGCGGTCTTCGTCCAGATTAATCTTGCCCAGGTCGATTGTGTCTTCGATCTTGTATAGATTTTTCAGTTTCTCTGCAGTGTCGATGGTTACGGCGGCGATCTCCAGTTCGGAACCTTCAAGTATTATCGTAAGGCTTGTCTCTGTGAACTCCACTTCACCGGTAACAATGATCCGCATCCCGGGGACGAGGGTCTTCCCGGAGAGGTCCAAATGGCCGGTGCTCTCGTCTTTGGAAAGTTCTGCCCGGGAAATCTCCTCCCCGGCTACTCCGCCTTCATATTTCACAAGGAAAAAAGCAAGCCCGCCCGGCCCGGCCTTGCCGCCGGCAAGCTCGATGCTGATATCGTTGAGTGTTCCAGGGCTATAATTATCACTCAATTCTATCGCAGATACATTACTGGCATCGTCGCCG
>JAAYGG010000112.1 GCA_012727895.1 Bacillota bacterium | reverse complement strand
ACTCCGCCAACGACCGGTTTAAAAAGGATACTCAAGCCCTGGCCGGTATGATCAAGGGTTTGCAAGAAGAAGCGGAAGCCGACTACCAGGCCTTGTTGGCCTTGGCAAAACTGCCTGACATCGGGAGGATCAATTATGCCGAAGCCCTGCTGGGGAAGGCCATTTACAATACGGCCGTTTTTATCCTTGATACCGCCGCCTTTATCCAAAAGCACCTTCCGGCAAGGGTAGACAAGCCCCCAAAGGCAAAACCCTCCCGCGACGGGCAAGATATTGTTTTCCCGGGTAGAAAAACCTATCCCCGTTTTCTAATCAAAAAAATCGCCGTTTCCGGGAAAGGGACCCCCGGTTCTGCTCTGGACGGGTTCTACGCCAGCGGCGTTATTACCGGTATCGCCAGCGAACCCCCGGTTTACGGCCTGCCGCTGACCGCCGCCCTTTTCGCGCAAACTCCCAGTCAGATTTTATTCAGGCTCAACGGCGAGTTCAACCATGTCACCCCGGAGTTCCAGGATACGATAGAACTTACGCTGCAAGGCCTGCCCTTACCCGGGCTGGACTTGGGTGGCAGCGAATACCTGCCCTCGAAGATCCTTGCCGGTAAGGCCGGGATCGACGCCACAGTGAAAATTATCCCTGAACGCATGCAGTTAAAGGCTTTGTTTACCGCCGGCCAGATCAAAGCAGACTTCAGCGGCAAACCCGAACCGGACGATCTCATCGCCGAAATTGTCCGTAAGACCCTTGCCGGTATAGACCAAGTCACCATTGACTGCCAATTGGAGCAGGTAAATGACGGGTTGGAAATGAAAATCTCCTCAAACCTCAACCGGATGATCTCCGAGCGTTTGCAGGCAACCATCGGTGAAAAAGTAACCGGCTTCACCCGGGAATTAAGGGCTGAGGTCGATGCCAGGCTGCGCGAAGCGGAAAGATCTTTAGATGCCCTTAAAGCCAGTTATGAAGAGGCAATCGCCGCCAAACTCACAGAATTTCAGAAGATGATCGATCTTGAAAAACAGAAGTTGGAAGCCAAGAAGGCAGAGTTGGAAACGAAGAAAAAAGAGTTGGAAGCAGAGTTGGATGCGATGAAAAAAGAATTGGAAAGCGAGTTGCAGAAGAAGATCAAGGCTGAAGAAGAAAAATTAAAAGCTGAAGAAGAAAAGTTAAAGAAAAAACTGGAAAAAGAGTTCGAGGGCATAAAGGATCTATTCTAGAACTGCCGCGACTCTATGCGGCAAACCGTTCTATTAATGCGATAGCTTCCGGTGCTGATGCCGATTCTCATTATTCTCCCGGCCCAAACCGGAGCCGCTCTCCTATTTTGCCATTTTATTCTATGTAAATTAAAAAATTCCTTATATGTTAATAATATGTATAATCTGTTGATAACTTCTGCAGGGCAGCATAAGGCGTAATATTTAATATAAAAAACAGGACCCGGAGGCCCTGCTTCCTATCGCTTAACGTTATACAAGATTCTCACCGTTGTAACAACATCCGGTCGTTAGTCAATTCACGGCCGCTTTTCTCGCTGAACTTCTCCAGCAGGCTGTTGACGGTAGTTTTCTCCCTCTCCTCCCCTTTGAGATCCAGTATTATGCGGCCCTGATCCATCATGATCGTCCTGTTGCCCATTTCCAGGGCTTGTTTCAGGTCATGGGTAACCATCAATACCGTCAATTTACCCTGTTCAACAACTCTCCCGGTTATCTCAAGGATCTGCACGGCGGTTTTGGGGTCAAGATTGGCTGTGTACTCATCCAACAGGAGAATCTCCGGATCCCCCAGAGTAGCCATGAGCAACGTAAGGGCCTGCCGCTGGCCGCCGGAGAGCAGCTTTACCGGATCCTCCAAGCGGTTTTCCAGCCCCAACTCCAGTAAGGCCAGGAGCCCTTGGAATTCTTCTCTTCGCTTCTTGTTCAAGCCCAGTCTGAGCCCTCGCCGCTCCCCGCGTTTTACAGCCAGGGAGAGATTTTCCTCAATCGTCATTTCTGCCGCCGTCCCTTTCAGGGGGTCCTGAAAAACCCTTCCGACCAGATGGGCTCTTTTATGCACCGGCCAGTTGGTCATATCCTGCCCATTAATCTCCACAGTGCCCGATTCCGGGAAATAGGTCCCGGCCACCAGGTTCAGGAGGGTGGATTTCCCAGCGCCATTACTCCCGATGATGGTGACAAAATCCCCTTTGGGTACAATAAGGTTAATATCTTTTAAAGCGTGGTTTTCATTAATCCGGCCGTAATTAAAGATCTTGTGGATATTTTTAAGCTTCAGCATCCGTGGCGCCTCCTTCCATCAGCCGTTCGGCAAACTCATCCTGGATCATAAACCTTCTTAGTGAAGGAGCGCCAAGCGCCAGGATAACCAGAACCGCGGTGACCACCTTCAGGTCGGTGGGGGCAAAACCCAACTGGAGGGCGACGGCAATCGCCATGCGGTAGATGATCGAGCCCACAATCACACCCAAAGTGGCATAAACTATCCTGCTGGTCCGGATGACAACTTCCCCGATGATCACAGAGGCCAGCCCGATCACGATCATACCAATACCCATGCCCACATCGGCAAATCCCTGGTATTGGCAGGTCAGAGCCCCGGAAAGGGCGGTGAGGCCGTTGGCCAGGCCAAGGCCGAGGATTTTTATGGTATCAGTGTTAACCCCAAGGCTCTCAATCATTACCGGGCTGTCGCCCGTAGCCCTGAGTGCCATGCCGATCTCTGAATGAAGGAAATAGTCCAGGATAAATTTGATACATAAAACAATGATTGCAAAAGCGATCAGGGAGATATACCTCTCCGGCAGGCCCCAGCCTTTGATGATCGTAAGAATGGTTCTCTCCCTTAACAGGGGGATATTCGCCCGGCCCATAATCCGTAGGTTGATGGAGTAAAGAGAGGTCATGGTCAAGATCCCGGCCAACAGACCGGCGATCTTAAGTTTGGTATTGATTACTCCGGTAATCATCCCCGCCAGTATCCCGGCGAGAAAAGCAAGAAAGGTAGCGAGAAACGGGTTGGTTCCATTGATGATTAAGACTGCAGCGACGGAAGCTCCCAGTGGGAAGCTGCCCTCTACCGTTAAATCCGGGAAGTCCAAAATCCGGAAAGTCAGGTAGACCCCCATGGCCAGCAACCCAAAGATCAGTCCTTGCTCCATTGTACCTTGTAAAATGTTTAGCCACATTTGGTTCCACTCCAATTAATTGAGATGCTCAGCCAACCCCACCGCCGCCTGCGGTGGGGTTGGCATAATCATACCATCTTCGATTCGACTTATCTACTCTTTCATATCTATTGATTCTGAACTATCCTGGCTTTCGCCCTTAACTCATCGGGAATGGCGACGCCCATGGCCTTTGCGGCGTCTTCATTGATTACCAGTTCGGTTTCTTTCTGGCTCTCAATGGGCATTGTCTCCGGTTTGGCTTCCCCTTTGAGAATCCTTAGGGCCATTTCCCCTGTTTGCCGGCCAAGACGGTAATAGTTAATCCCCACTGTGGCCAAAGCACCCTGGAAAACCGAGTTTTCCTCACCGGCAATAATCGGGATCTTGTTTTCTTCCGCCACCTTAACCACGGAGGATATGGCGGAAACTACCGTATTATCCGTAGGCACATAGATAACATCCACCCGGCCCGCCAGCGACTGGGCAGCCTGGAGGACGCCTGCGCTGTTGTCGGCGGTGACTTCGACAATATTCAAGTTCATTTTGCCCGCAATCTCCCGGGCGATCCTTACCTGGGCAACGGAGTTGGTTTCACCGGCATTATAAATTATCCCAACAGTAGCGGCATCCGGAACCAAATCCCGGATCAATTGAAATTGATCGGCCATTGGCTGCATATCGTTGGTCCCGGTGACGTTGGTTCCAGGCCTCTCTGCCGACTCCACCAGCCCGGCATCGACAGGGTCGGTAACGGCAGTAATCAAAATCGGTGTGTCTTTGATTATATTCGCTACCGCTTGCGCGGTGGGAGTGGCAATCGCCAGGATCAAGTCGAGTTTTGCGTTTTTAAATTGCTGGGCGATGGTATTGGCGTTCGCCATGTCACCCTGGGCGTTCTGTATCTGGTAGGTGATGTTTTCCCCTTCCCGGTACCCGTTTTCCGCCAGGAAATCAATGAAGCCTTCCCGTGCGGCGTCAAGGGCGGGGTGCTCAACGATCTGCACTATGCCTACCTTCAGTACATCCTTCCCGGTGTCCTTCCGAAAAGCAAAGAAAAGAACACCCGCCACGACAACAAGGGCAACCAAAACCAATAATACCGCTTTGTTTTTCATGCTGTCACACCGTCCTTCCGTATTTTCTGCGCGCACCTGCGCCCAGAATCAATTTTCTTATGCCAAGTATAACAATACTTATTAACCATGTCAATTAGCCCGTGGCAATTTGTATAAGGATTTATTCCTTCTCCTTTTAACCGCCTCTGTCATCATTTTGCGGAAAATCTTTTTATCTGTTCTTCCGCGAGTTTCTTCTCTTCTTCGTTTCCATAGAGTTTTAGTTTCTCATAGTATTCCAGGGCGGTCTCCAGGTCCCCGGTTATTGCTGAAAGATAGGCGATGTTATTTATGACAATGGTGTCAAAAGGCGCCTGTTCTTCCGCAAGTTTAAAATATTTTATTGCCCCTTCGTAATCACCCTGGGAATAATAAACCGCTGCGATATTGTTATAGGGATAGACCACAGCGGGGTATAATTCAATGATCTTTTCGGAGACTTCAATTATATAATT
>JAAYGG010000111.1 GCA_012727895.1 Bacillota bacterium | reverse complement strand
GTGAGATACCTTGCGAAGATCGCCTTTAAGAATTTATTCCGGAGCAAACTGCGGACCATAGTTTCCATTGCCGCCATTGCTTTCGGTGTTATGATCGTTGTTTTTACCAGGGGAATAATCGTTGGCATGGTTGAGCAAGTCTTTGCCGACCATGTGCATTACAATTCCGGGCATATCAAGGTTATTGATGAAGGGTACCAAAAGCGGGAACGCCTCTTGACCCTTAATTACCCCGTGGACGGCCTGGCCGGCCAGGGGTTGGAACAGATGATGGCCGCACTTGGGGAGATTGACCATGTGGAGATGGTTATCCCCAGGCTGAAATTTGGCGCCATGGTCAGTACCGGCGATAAGTTAATCAGCATGAGCGGTTGGGGGGTAAACCCCGAAGATGAACTGGCCTTTACCGATATTGGGGACTATCTGGCGGAGGGAAGGATGGTTACGCCCGGCCGGCAAGAGGTGGTGATGGGCACGGCCCTGCTGGAGAAGATCAACTGTAAAGTCGGGGAGAAGGTAACGATCGTCTTTAATACGGCCTATGGTTCGATGCGCGGTGTTACCTTTGAGATCGTCGGGCGGATCGAAAGCGGCCTGAAACTCCTGAACGAAATGGTCTTTTACCTGCCGCTGGACCAGGCGCAACGGCTTTTGGAGATGGAAGGGCAGGTTACCGAGTTACTGCT
Organism: Bacillota bacterium; assembly: GCA_012727895.1. Taxonomy (GTDB): domain Bacteria; phylum Bacillota; class UBA4882; order UBA10575; family UBA10575; genus JAAYGG01. The sequence goes on along the minus strand of JAAYGG010000111.1, from coordinate 5,582 downwards.
GGTGACCGCCGACCCGAAACTGGTTCCCCAGGTCCTGCCGGAGGTTAAGGCCTTGCTGGCCCGGACCGGGGAGGACAGCCGCTACCTGGCTTTGAGTTACCGGGAGACCAGTGATTTAATCCCCTTAATGGACCTGTCGGAGCTTATCTTCAACTATGTCTATATCTTCCTGGTCCTGCTCTCCTGTATTGTTGTGATCAATACCATGATCATGATTATCCGGGAGCGGACGCGGGAGATCGGTATGATGACCGCTTTGGGCCTGGAAGCGAAGAACATCTTGCAACTCTTTGTGATTGAGGGGGCTTTTATGGGCATCGCCGGGAGCTTGGTGGGTTCGGTCCTTGGCCACCTGCTCACCGCCTATTTAGGCAAGACCGGCTTTGATTATGGCCAGGCCTTGTCCGGGATGGATACGGAGGTGCTCTTTGACACCATGTTCTACCCGGTGGCTTCAACCGGGAATGCCGTCTTCGCCTTTGTCCTGGGTGTAGTGGTGGTCACCCTCGCCTGCCTGATTCCGGCCAGGCGCGCCGCCCGGCTCCAGCCGACCGAGGCCATGCGGGAAGGGCAGTAAGCAAGACGGCAAAAGCGTGCAGCGCGTGACGCACGCGACAAGCAACCAGCGACAAACACCGGGCGACGAGTGACGAGCAACAAGCGACTAGTAACGAGTAACGAGTAAGGAGGGTATTAACATGGCATTACTGGAGATGCGCGGGCTTACAAAAATTTATGACCAGGGAAAAATTGAGGTCCCGGCTTTGCGGGGGATCGATCTCACGGTGGAAAAGGGGGAATTCACCACCATTTTTGGGCCTTCCGGCTCCGGGAAGACAACGCTCCTCAACCTCATCGGGTGCCTTGACCGGCCGACCGCGGGAACGATTATCTTTGACGGCCAGGAACTGGGCGGGCTGGACAAAAAGGACCTGGCCATGATTAGAAGGCACCATGTGGGATTCGTCTTCCAAAGCTACAACCTGATCCCGGTCTTGACAGCCTACGAAAATGTGGAGTTCGCCATCAGGTTGGTCAATAAATATGATAAAAAAGAGATCAGGGAACGGGTCATGCGGATTTTGGAGGCAGTGGGCCTGGCCGGGCTGGAAAACCGGAAACCCAATGAACTCTCCGGCGGGCAAAAACAACGGGTGGCGATTGCCCGGGCGTTGGTGAAAGAACCCAAACTGGTCCTGGCCGACGAACCCTCGGCCAACCTGGACTCCAAAACCAGCGAAGAGGTGCTCCAGGTGATGGCCAAGATGAACCGGGAACTGGGGACGACTTTCATCTTCTCCACCCATGACCCATTGGTGATGGAATATGCCCGGCGCTTGATCGAGATCAGGGACGGGCAGGTGGCCAAAGACCAAAGGAGGGAATAGGGAATGTTCCTGACCAAGCTGGCCTTGAAAAACCTGGCCCGTCACAGGAACCGGACCCTGATCACCGCCAGTATCATTGCTTTTGCCGTCTTTTTCTACCTGCTTTTGGACTCCCTGATTGGCGGGATGACGGAGATGTCCTACGAGATGATTATTAATTACGAAGCAGGCCATCTCCAGGTGGTTACCGAAGAATACTGGGAGGAAGAAGAGAAGCTCCCCTTGAAGAACCTGATCACCCCGGAACCGGAGCTGATGGCCGTGGTTAAAAATGTCCCCGGTTACCTGGGGTCCTCCGCGGAACTGAATTTCCAGGCCATGGTGAGCAACGGGGTCAACGAGTTGCCGGTGATTGGCCGGGGGATCAACCCGCAGGATTTTTCCGGCGTAATTAACCTTACAGACTATTTTGTGGAGGGCGAGATGTTTCACGCCGGCGAGCGCAGGGCCTTTGGTGTCTCCCCGGCGGTGATCGGGAAGAGACTGGCGGACCTTTTAAAAGTGCAGACCGGCGATTACCTTACATTGCTGGTGAAGGATAAGCACGAGACCTTTAATACGATTGAACTGGAGATCACAGGGGTAATTTACACCGGGAACCCCCTGGTCAACGAGGGCCTCGTCTACATCCCGCTGGACGTGGCGCAGGAGGCCTTGGCCGTGGGGGACCAGGTAAGCAAGGTCCTGGTGAGGCTGGAAAACAAGAACCGGGCGCCCGGTGTAGCCAAGGAACTGGCAGGGCAGTTACAAGCCGTCAACCCCCAACTGGCGGTCTATTCCTGGGACCAATTGGAGGCCGTAACCGTGGCCGGCGCGAAACAGATGGGGAACCGGCTGATTATGACGATTATTTTGCTGATTGCCGCCATTGCCATCATTAACACGGTAATCCTGGCGGCCCTGGAGCGGATGGAAGAGATCGGGATGATGAAAGCCATGGGCCTGCAGACAAAAGAGGTCATCTACACCTTCGTCCTGGAATCAACCGGCATCGGGGTCTTAGGCGGGATCCTCGGCGTTCTGCTGGGCCTGGCCGGGGTGGGGGTTTTCACCGTTGTTGGTTTGGATTTCTCCGGAATCATTGATATGGCCCCCTACGGGATCCCGGTAGTCGGAACGATCTACGGGGTTTGGAATCCATTCTCCTTTGTTACCGTCTTTGCCTTTGGGGTTATTGTCTCGCTTTTCTCCAGTATCCTCCCGGCCTACTGGGCGGCGGACAAAGACCCGATTAAGGCCATTTATCCCAGATAAGGGGGTGTCAGGATGGGATTTCTGGCGCGACTGGCTTTTAAAAACCTCTTCCGGCACAAATTGCGGACCTTCGTCTCCATTATCGCCATTGCCTTTTCCGTGATGGTTGTCGTTTTTGCCAGGGGTTATGTTGTCGGCTTAATCGATAATCTCACTCTTGAGCATATTCAATACGATTCCGGCCATATTAAACTGATTACCCACGAGTACCGGGACGAACAACGGCTATTGCCTTTGAATTACCCGGTGGACGGTTTGGGCGGCGGGGGATTGGATGAAATGATCACAGCCCTTGAAAATGTAGAGGGTGTGGCGATGGTCGTCCCCAGGTTGAAGTTTGGCGCGATGGTCAGCACCGAGGACGAACTGGTCACCATGGGCGGATGGGGAGTCGACCCGGAACTGGAAACGGCCTTTACCGGAATTGAAGACTATCTGGTTGAAGGAAGGATGCCCCAGCCCGGCCGGTTGGAGGTGTTGATGGGCACGGCTCTCTTGGAGAAGATCAACCGGCGGGTGGGTGAGAAGGTAACCATCGTCTTTAATACGGCCTTCAATTCGCTAAGGGGAGTGACCTTTAATATCGTAGGGCGGACGAAAAGCGGTATAAAGCTTTTAGACGAAGTTGTCTTTTATCTCCCGTTGGACCAGGCGCAACGCCTCCTGGAAATGGACGGGCAGGTCACCGAGTTGCTGCTGGTGACGCCCGATAAAAAGCTGGTGCTCCAAGTTTTACCGCGGGTCCAAGCCCTCTTGGCCGAATACGGAGAAGACGGGCGGTATCTGGCTTTGAGTTATAAAGAGACCAGTGATTTGATATTCTTCATGGACATAGCCAAGTTAATCTATAACCAGATCTATATCTTCCTTGTGCTGTTAGCCTGTATCGTGGTGGTCAATACGATGTTGATGATCGTCAAGGAACGGACGCGAGAGATTGGGATGATGTCAGCGTTGGGTTTGGAAAGTAAAGATATTATGCGTTTATTTCTCACGGAAGGCGCGATCATGGGCGTGACCGGCAGCTTGATCGGGGCTGTTTGCGGTTCCCTGATCAACGGGTATTTTGCCAAAAACGGGATTGACTTTTCTGCGGCGACCAGCGGTTTCAGTTCGGAGGTTATTTTTAACTCCATTGTTTACCCCCTCTCTTCGCCGGGGAATACGATTTTCGCCTTTTTCCTGGGAGTGGTGATTGTCACTATCGCCTGCGTGATCCCGGCCCGGCGGGCGGCGCGGCTTGAACCCACAGAAGCCATGCGGGTTTAGGTTGTGGAGTAAAGAACCGCGAACCGTAAAGAAAAAAACTATAAAGAATTGTAAGGAACCCAAACCGTAAAAAACGTTATGCCGGGTTTATCTTTGGTCTCTTGTCTTGCAGGAAGGAGAACGGAAAGGAGGCATATCTTATGAGAAAAACAACAGTTTGCGTGGCTTTCTCGATCATTCTCACCCTAATCCTTATCGCCGGCATTTTCCCGGTGGCTTTTGGCGCGTTGACAGCGGAAGAGATTATCCGGCGGCGGGACGACAATGAGTACTATGACTCCGCAAAAGCAGAAGCGGAGATGGTCATTATCAATAGGAACCGGAGGATCGTCAAAACCATGACCTCTTATGCCCAGGGTGATAATGGTTTGGTTGTTTTCACCAACCCCCGGGACCGGGGGACGAAGTTCCTCAAGCGCGGCGATGACCTCTGGATGTTCTTCCCCGACGCCGAGGATCTGGTGAAGATCTCCGGGCACATGTTGAACCAGGGGATCATGGGGAGCGATTTTTCCTACCAGGATATGATGGAAGCGGATAAGCTGATCGATTTGTACAAATTTGAGTTGGCCGGGGAGGAAGAATTCGACGGCCGCCCCTGTTATGTCCTGGAGGGAACGGCGATTGAGGGGAAGGAGGTCTCCTACTACCGGCGGAAATCCTGGATCGATAAGGAGAGGTTTGTCGGGCTCAAAGAAGAATTGTATGCACGGAGCGGCCGGCTGTTGAAAGTGATGACCGTGACCAAGGTGGCGAGGATTGAAGACCGCTGGTACCCGCTGGAGATGGTGATGGAGGATAAACTGCGGAAGGACACCCGGACGGAGTTTGTTATTAAGGAGATAGAGTTTAACCCGCGGATCCCGGAGGGAACCTTTACCCTGGAGAATTTGCGATAGGGGACTGGCATAATCAGGTGATGAAGCGGGTATCGAATAACGAGTGACAAGTGGCGGGTGGGTGCAAGACGATGGCTCTTTGCCGGATTGCCGGCAGACGCGTCGTAATTAGTCGCGCGCTGCGCGCGCGTACGCATGGCTGCGTTGCTCGGTTCGGGCGGTGCTCGAAGCCGGCGGGGACTCCAAGAAACCGGAACCAAGGAATCCGGCCGGGCTGCTAAGGCTCGGCGGGAAGGAAAACCGGGTACATGGCTTACGGGACCTCCATGTCCCGGAAGCCACCGCGCCGCCTCCTGCGGCTTGCCCCGGTTTTCCTTCCCGCCTCGCCAAGCATGCCCAGGACCGTCTTCCCAGGCTCCGGTTTCCCGGAGCCCCCGCCAAGCGGTAGAATTATGGCGGGGATTCTTGGCCTGCCGGCAATCCGGCAAGGGTGTCCCCCGGCGCGCTGGGGTAGGGCGCCGGACTTGGGATTGGCGTTTGTTTAATATCGTTTGGTTGGCTTTTTAAATGTTTGGTTGAATTCTTGAGCAACAAGAAGATGTGAAGCCTGGCTGAAGCAAAGGGTGACGGGTGCCGGACAACGAGAACCGCAAAACCGGCTGGTTAGCGACGAGCGACCAGAGTCGAGCCGGCGACGCGAGCCACGAGCCTCGCCGGGCAACGAGCGACGAGCACCGAGTCACGAGAAGGAGGTTATCCTGGTGCGTAAAGCATTAATTATTCTGGTTCTCACAATATGTGGAACCCTGGCGGCGACCCAGGTATTGGCGGT
>JAAYGG010000110.1 GCA_012727895.1 Bacillota bacterium | reverse complement strand
GCAAAGGAGGATTAAAACCGTGGGACTGACTTTGGCCGAGAAAATCATCGAAAACCACCTGGTTTCCGGGAAGATGGAACCGGGAAAGGAAATTGCCCTGAGGATCGACCAGACGTTGACCCAGGACGCCACCGGGACCATGGCATATCTCCAGTTTGAGGCCTTGGGACTGGACCGGGTAAAAACCAAACTTTCCGTAAGTTATGTTGACCACAATACCCTCCAAGCCAGCTTTGAAAATGCCGACGACCACCGGTTTCTCCAGAGCATTGCCGCGCGGTACGGTATTTATTTCTCCCGTCCCGGCAACGGCATCTGCCACCAGGTCCACCTGGAACGGTTCGGCGTTCCCGGCGCCACCCTGCTGGGTTCCGACAGTCATACCCCCACCGCCGGCGGCCTCGGGATGCTGGCTTTCGGCGCCGGCGGGCTGGATGTAGCCGTGGCCATGGCCGGCCGCCCCTTTTACCTTAAGATGCCGGAGATTGTCCGGGTAAATCTCACCGGTAAACTGCCCCCCTGGGTGACGGCGAAAGATATCATTCTCGAACTCCTCCGCCGTCTTTCCGTCAAAGGGGGCGTGGGAAAGATCTTTGAGTATGGCGGCGACGGGATCAAAAACCTGACCGTCCCGGAACGGGCCACCATCACCAATATGGGAGCGGAACTGGGCGCCACCACTTCGCTTTTCCCCAGTGACGAACAGACCAGGCTCTTTTTAAAAGCGCAAAACCGGGAAGAGGCCTGGCAGCCGCTGGCCCCGGATCCGGATGCCCGGTACAGCGAGACGATCACCATCGACCTTAGTACCCTGGAACCCTTGGTGGCTTGTCCCCATTCGCCCGACGCCGTCCGCAAAGTCACCGAGGTTGGCCCGGTTCCCTTGAACCAGGTGGCAATCGGCAGTTGCACCAATTCTTCGTACACCGATCTCATGCGGGTGGCCGCCATTTTAAAGGGGAAAACCGTCCATCCCAACACCAGCCTGGTCATTTCCCCCGGTTCGCGGCAGGTCTTGCTGATGCTGGCGGAAAACGGGGCCCTCGCCGATTTGCTGGCGGCCGGCGCGCGTTTGCTGGAAAGCGCCTGCGGGCCGTGTATCGGTATGGGACAAGCCCCCTGTTCCGGCGGTAACTCCCTCCGTACCTTCAACCGGAACTTTGAGGGACGCAGCGGGACGAAAGACGCCCAGATCTACCTGGCTAGCCCGGAAGTGGCCGCCGCTTCCGCCCTCACCGGTGTGCTCACCGACCCCAGGACCCTCGGGGAATACCCGGAGATCCCGCTCCCGGAGGAATTCATCATCGACGACAGCATGATTATCCCGCCGGCGGCCGATTCCGCAAACGTCTCTATCGTGCGCGGGCCCAATATCAAACCTTTGCCGCGCCGGGGCCCGCTGGCGAAGTCCCTCACCGGCTCTGTTTTGATTAAGGTCGGCGCCAATATCACCACCGACCACATCATGCCGGCGGGCGCCAAGATCCTGCCCCTGCGCTCCAATATCCCGGCCATTGCCGAGTATGTCTTCTCCGGCATTGACCCGGGTTTCGCGGCCCGGGCCAAGGAAAAGGGCGGCGGCTTTATTGTCGCCGGTGAAAACTACGGGCAGGGTTCCAGCAGGGAACATGCGGCCCTGGCCCCGATGAGCCTTGGCATCACCGCCGTCTTTGCCCGTTCCTTTGCCCGGATCCACCGGTCCAACCTGATCAACTTCGGGATTTTACCGTTGGTGTTCAGCGATCCCGCTGATTATGAGGGGATTTCCCAGGATGACCTCTTGCACCTGGGCGATATCGAGGAAGGAATCGACAGGGGAGAGCTCCTGGTGGAGAATAAGTCGACCGGCCGGAAGTTCCGGGTCCTGCTCCCCCTGGGGGAAAGGGAAAAAGAGATTTTGCGCGCCGGCGGGCTACTGAATCTCACAAAACAACAGGCGGAAGGTGAGTAGCCGCGTACGCCGCCGGCGTGCGGGCAATTAATAACCTTCATTGGAAGCGCCAAGTTTTTCCGCTTTTGCCGGATCGATTTGGCTGTGACAAACGGGGCAATTGACCAAGGCCCCGTTTTTTTGCCTGCCGGATATCATCGCCACCCCGAACATCGCCCCGCACTGTGGGCATTTGATGCTTTCCTCGGCATTGTCGGCGGCGGCAGGGATCTCTACCGAAGACGGAGTTTTCTCCATCATCTCCCCTCCTTTCAAGAAGCTCTGCCAAGCAGTGGCATAATACCGGTAAAAACCGTTGGGCCGTTACCGCCCTCCCCGTCCTTAGTCTCTTACATCCGGCCGGCTCTATTCACGGTTTTTGCGCGCACCGGGGAAACGCTGTGGTTCGCCTATGCCGGTGTTCTGTTTCCCCTATAGCCCGGGGATTTTGGCTTTGCTTCCCCTGTTCCCCGGGGTTTGACTGTTTTTTTCTTGCCCGGGCAGAAAAAAATAAAAAGGGGAGGTGAGGTTATGGCGCGCCGCCGGAGTATAGTCTCGGACGAGGTCAAATACGAAATCGCCCGGGAACTCGGGTTTGCCCACCGGATTCGGCGGGACGGGGGCGGTTATGATTACGGCGATATCACCACCCGCGAGGCCGGGCTCATTGTCCGGGGCTTAATCCAAAAGGCCGAAGAGATGATGAGGAATAACCTGCCACCCCAGGGACGGTCTTAACCGTCCCTTTTTCTTGCCATTAATTCCTTTCCCAGCTTAGGCAGGTATTTTTCTATAACCGGAGAATTTTTAGCTAAACGCAGTACTAAATCCACCACTAAACCAAAGACTAAACCAAAGAAACGAACGGAGGAATGAACATGAAAATACGTATTCGTGCCGTATGTACCCATATTGCATGCGGTCTGTTCCTCGGCGTCTTCCTGCTTTCAGCCACTCCGGCTTTTGCCGCCGGGGCGACCGACCAAGCCCTCAACCGCCTTTCCAGCCTGGAAAGCCGGTGGGGCCACCTTCACCTCGGCGGGAGAATCACCTTTTCTGCCGATTATTTCACTTACGACGGGTTCTCTGCTTCTGAAGATTTCGACGGCGACGAATACCCGTCTCTTAAAGGCAGCAGCGCCCTCTGGCAGGAGCTGGAGCTCTTTCTCAACGCCCGTTTAGACCGGCACTTCGACCTCTCCCTCTCCTTCGCCGGGCAGGATTTCTATGGCACCCAGCAGTTAAGCGGTTTTTCCCTCTTTTTAAACGAGGCGCTCCTCAGGTACCGTTCGTCCAACCTCTTGGCCGATCTGGGCCGGTTCCATTTCACCCTCGATCCCCTGGGGCTCATCGCCGACCGTTCTTCCTACCCGGTGGAAGGCCTGGTGGTCCAGACCGGGACGCAAGATTATTACCTTGGCGGTTACTACTCCCGGCTCGCCGGTGAAGAATTGGCCTTGCGCCTGGCTTTTCCCCAACCGGGTTATATGGCGGGGATGACCGTGATCCCCTTCGCCGATACCGCCGTGGCTGTTGACTTCCTGACGGAAGTAGCCGGCGGGGTCCTCCAGGGGGAACTGGCCTGGTACCGCCCGGAGAAAAGGCGTGATCCGGAGCACAGCGGCGCCTTCGGCAGCCTGCTATCATGGAAGAAGGATTTTGCCCTTTCCTCCCTTACCCTCCAGGCCGGGAGGTTCGAGGAAGGGTTTTCCCCCTTTTCCTCCCGCCTTGCCCATGTAGCGAACAACGGGAATGCGATAAATTTTGTCCCCAACACCTACGGCGTGGCCGGGGAGTACCTCAGGAAACTCCGGGACGGCTGGAATCTCCTGCTTAAAGCGGGACTCTTGTACCCCTGCCAGGCGGCGGAAGCCAACCCTTCCGGGCGCCTCTCCTTCAGCGGGCGGGTCCAAAAGAGCTTTTCCTCCGCCATTAGCCTGGAGGCAGGGTATGATTACCAGCCCCCGGGCGCCGGCCCCTACGGGTTTTTTATCTGCCGGCTGACCGCCCTCTTTTAGCCGGTAACTCCAGGTAGACAGGTTAAAAAAGAAAATATAAAAAATAAAAAACGGCCGGTTTTCCCCGGCCCTTTTTTTACCCGGGAGGATTTTTGAACCCGGCGGCTAATTATATACAAAAAGTAAAAAGGTGGTAAGGATGGAAAAATTATTAAGGTACCTTTTTCCCTTCTTCCTCCTCTTCCCTTTTCTCGCCGCCGGTTGCCTGCAGAAACCCTATTACCCGGGGAAGGACTACGGTGAACTGAAGATCCGCCTGTACGTGGCGGAGGAGGCCGCCGCCATGGCGCCGGGGGGGGTAACCGCCGGTACTACAGGACTCTCCGGTGCCATGACCACCACTGATGATGCCGCCGGTATTGAAAAAATCCGCATTCATCTTAGCCACGGCAAGGGCAAGCTCTCCCGTACCGCAGAAATCCCTTATACCTCCGGCCAACCGATGGAAGCCAGTTTTTCCTCCCTCTACCCGGGGAAATGGGAGGTGACTGCAGAGGCCTACGATCTAGAAGGGTACATGGTGCTCTACTGCAGCCGCGAGGTCACCATCGAACCGGGGAGCAGCAATACCACGGAATTACACCTGAAGACAGCACCGGGCTTTTTGGATTTCATCTTTGACGGTTCGGAACTCCCCGGGTTTGGTGTGGAACTCACTGAAGGAAAACTCTATGCCTATCTAAATCCCAGGAACAACCAGTCCACCTCCTTCCCCCTCACCCGGGTGGGCAATTATTTAAAAGGTTTAGTCAAGCTGCCGGCAGGCACCTTTCAGGTG
>JAAYGG010000109.1 GCA_012727895.1 Bacillota bacterium | reverse complement strand
GCGGGGAGTCCACCCTGAATAAAGAACCGCAGATCGACCAGATTTAAATTAAGCTGGATTAGAAATTAGTCTTTCGAAAAGAAAATGGGCACAGTGCCCATTTTCTTATTACCCGCATTGCCCGCAGATTCTCTTGACAAGAGCCTTTTTTATATGGTAAATTTACTTAAATCAGAAAGACCGGGTAAAAAGGGGAAGCAGGGGAGGATGGTAGATGCAGATCGTAACTTTAGGACCAAAGGGCACATTTTCTGAAGAAGCCGCTTTGATTTACCAGAAACGCGTAACTGGAAAGGTTGATCCGGCAAAAATAAAGTTCCATAATATCTTCGACTGTCTCCAGGAAGTGGAGTCATACCGGGCGGACCGGGCGGTCTTGCCGGCAGAAAACATGGTGGACGGGATTATTGGCATCACCTTCGATGCGCTTATTGACTTTCACGATTTTATCAAAGTCAATGACGAGGTCCACGTCAGTATCGAATACGTCCTGGCCGGGAAGATGAAATCCCCCGGCGAAGTGGAGAAGATCTTTTCGCATCCTTCCGCCCTCAATCAGTGCGCCCATTCCCTGGACAACCTGTTTCCCACGCTCCTGCAGGTACCTGTCGCCTCCACTGCGGAAGCAGCGGTAAAAGCCCTGGAAGAACCGGGGGTAGCGGCTTTATGCTCGCCCCGGACCGCCCGGGAGTACGGGTTGAATATCCTCCATGAAAACTTGGCCGATTATCCCAATAATGAGACGAGATTTTTCGTTTGCGGGCTGACCGACAGCCCGCCCACGGGCAATGACCGGACCCTCCTGGCCGTCAGGTTCGGGGTGAACCGCCCCGGGCAATTACACGAGATTACCGGTTTTTTTGCCGAGAATAATATTGACTTGACTTTTGTCCAGTCCCGTCCCTACAAAGTGCGCCCCCAGGAGTATGTCCTGATTTTCGAGATGATCGGGCACAAGTCGGATCCGGGACTGAAAAACGCCTTGAACAAGGTGGAGCAGAAAGTGCGGGTCACCGACGGTTGGAAGAAGGTATTGGGCAGTTATCCCCACCGGAAAAAGGAGGAAAAACCCGTTGTCGACAAGGCCGGAACCCAGGATTCATGAGTTGATCAGAGCAGCGGAGGAGAGATTACAACCGGTTTTTGCCATTTTTGAGGAAAGGGGCCTGCAGAACCAGGAGCGGATGTTGGAGGCTTTTCAAAAGGAAAGAGTGGGGACCCATCATTTCACAGTCTCGACCGGTTACGGCTATGCCGACGCCGGCCGGGAAACCCTGGAGCGGGTCTTTGCCCGGGTCTTCGGAGCGGAAGCGGCGCTGGTCCGGCAGCAGATCGTCTCCGGAACCCATATAATCTATTGCTGCCTTTCCGGTATTCTCCGCCCGGGCGACGAATTACTCTTTGCCACCGGCCAACCCTATGACACTTTGCGGACAATCACCGGTTTGGAAGGAAACGTCCCCGGGAACCTGAAGGAGTTTGGCATTACCACCAAGACCGTTCCCTTGCGGGCGGACGGGAGGATCGATCTGGACGGCGTCCTCCGGGCCATAACCCCCGCCACCAGGGTAATCGCCTTCCAGCGCTCCTGCGGGTATGAGCACCGGCCTTCTCTTGGCCTGGACGAAATGGCTACAGTTTTTACCCGCCTCCGGCAGTTGGATGATTGCCCCGTGCTCTTTGTGGACAATTGCTACGGCGAATTCACGGAAACCCTTGAACCCCCCGGGGTTGGCGCCCACCTTACGGCCGGTTCCTTAATGAAAAACCCGGGTGGGGGCTGGCTGCCCGGCGGTGGTTACGTGGTGGGGGATAAAGACCTGGTTAAGCAGGTGGCGGCGAGGCTTTATGCCCCCGGCCTGGAGGATGAGGTGGGCCCGTCCTTACTGAACCTGCGCTTGTTTTTCCAGGGTTTCTTTGACGCGCCCCACCGCGTGACAGAGATGCTGAAGACGGCCGCCCTTTTCGCCCAGGTTTTTCAAGATCTCGGCTTTCCGGTGGCGCCGGAACCGGAAGCGGAGCGGACCGATATTATCCAGAGGATTGACCTGGGCTCAGCCGGGTTATTACTTAAAGTCTGCCGGAGCCTGCAACAGGCCTCCCCGGTGGAGAGTTATGTTTCCCCGGAACCGGCCGTTATGCCCGGTTATCAAAAAAAGGTGGTTATGGCGGCCGGGACGTTTATTTCCGGCTCCACCAGTGAGTTGAGTGCCGATGCTCCAGTAACCCCGCCTTACAGCCTTTATGTCCAGGGCTGCCTCTCCTATTTCCATGCCAAGCTGGCTTTGGCCCGTATCCTTACGGCCTTGCAGGGGGATATCTTCTAGCCTTCAGTGGTACTATCTTTAAAAAACAAATAAATCCGGTTTGGCGGTTCCGGTTTAAAAAAAGAAGGAGGAATGGGAGAAGGAATAAGGAATAGATAAGCAAGGAAATACCAACTGGGAACGGCTGCTGCCGTAAACAGACAAAGGGGATGGTCAAACTGAATACTTTTGTGGAACTTGGCATAAAACTGGTGTTAACAGCAGGTTCCGCCTTTTTTCTTTACCGGGATGCCAGGGCCAGGGATTATTCCTGGTTAATGTGGATGATTATCTGTATTTTTGTCTTTTTTACCCCGGGACTTATTGGGTCGTTTTTTGCCCTGCTCTTAGTCTTTGCCATTTATTTCTCCACCCGCCCGAAGGGAGAGCTGACACCTTGCCCCCATTGTAATAAGCGGGTCCACAATATTTTGGCGTTTTGTCCCTTCTGCAAAAGAGCGGTTAAAAGGGAATGCCTGCGCTGCCATGAAACAGTGGCTTGGGATGCGGTTATCTGCCCGCACTGCCGGTCCACGAATTTGACTGATTCGTAATTACAATTGCCGGAGAAAAAAGAGATAAGGAGGGGTGAGGGATAATAAGCGGGACAACAATGATTATCCGGCTTCTCCTGGCCGGTTTAATGGGCGGTATTATCGGCTTGGAACGGGAAAGCCACGGCCGTCCGGCCGGATTGCGCACACATATCATTGTTTCACTGGGCTCCTGCTTGATTATGCTCGTTTCCATTTATGGTTTTGAAGATGCCGGCAACCGGGATCCGGCGCGCCTGGCTGCCCAGGTGATCAGCGGGATTGGCTTTTTGGGCGCCGGTACCATCCTGCGGGAAGGCGCCACCATCATCGGCTTGACCACCGCCGCCAGCTTGTGGGTGGTTGCCGGGATTGGCCTGGCCATGGGGGGCGGTTTTTACCTGGGTGGGGTTGCCACTACGATCCTGGCCGTTTGTACCCTTGCATTTTTGGATAAAATTGAAAACAAATGGCCTTCTACAGAGGGTATAATAGTAGAAGGAATCGTGGAAGATAAACCCGGGCAGCTTGTGTCTTTTTGTAAGGTCTTTTCCGACCACGCTTTTAATATTAAAAATATAAGCGTGGAGATTAACGAAGAGAAAAGCCAGGCCTTGATTATCCTCCATCTTAAAGGCCGGCCGCAACTTAAAGAGAAAATACTGGAGGAATTATCAGCGTTGCCCGGGGTAATCAAGGTCAACTGGCGGTAGGAGCGGCAGGAGGGTGCAGATGTCCAGAGCAAAAGAAGGGGATAACGGCAACATGGGCCGGGTAATTCCTTTTCCTTTGCGGGAAGAGAAAAATCCGGGAGAGGAAAGGCTAACCGATGCTTTAATCCGGGGGAAAATCTTAGCCGGGGAGGCGGAGTTGGTAGGCGTCTTTGAAGACGAAGGATGCCCGTATTCCTGTTACCGTCTGCGCTTTGACGATCAAACCTACTACATCTTTGATTTAAGATCCCGGCGGCAATAAAAATAGAGGAGGTTGGGAAGGGAGAGAGAAATATATAAATAGAAGGGAAAGCAGAAAAGGAGGGAGAGAAAGCATGATTGAGGTGAGCCGGGAAGATCTTGTCAGGGCTCTAAAACGCTATAAGGGCCTGGCAAAACAAGATCTACTGGCAAGTGAGTTAACCCCCGACCCTGCATACTGGAGAACGCACGCGGAATCGCGCCGGACAGAATATAAAAAACTAATTGAGTTAGTTGAAAAGTCCGGCATCGAGAAAGCGTGCGTTTATGCTTTTAAGACCTACCAGAGTCTGAAGAACGGCGATGAGGATCTTGGTGAAAACAAAGGACGGGAGCAGGCCATTGAGTTGTTCTTCCACATTTTTGGCATCGAACCGGAGAAGCTCCGTCTCGCCCGGGAGAAACAGAAAAACTACGAAGAGTTTTCTTGTCAATACCCGATCAAGGAGATTGTATAACCGCAGAGAAGAAAAAACGTGAAACTGAAGCCCGAAAATAATACCCGCCTGTACCGGGAGGGCAACCCCGGACAGGCGGTTTTTTACCGTTATTTATTGCCGGTCAAAACTTTCTTACCAAACCAATAACCCGCCCCAGGATCGTCAAGCTGCTGGGGTAAAGCGGGGAATAGCTAGGATTTTCCGGTTGCAGCCGGTACCTGCCGCCGGGCTCAACAAAAAACCGTTTTACCGTGGCTTCATCATTTTCAACCAGGGCAACCACGATATCGCCGTTCTCGGCAAAGGGTGTCTTGTGGACCAGTACCAGGTCGCCGTCGTGAATACCTGCCCCGGTCATACTGTCCCCTCTTACCTTTAGCATGAAAACATCCTGGTAGGAAGTGAAGTTGTGGGGGAGGGGGAAATACTCCTCAATGTTTTCCACGGCCAAAATAGGTTCACCGGCGGTTACCCGGCCGACAATGGGAACGGGAATGAAACCCTCCGGAAAGGCGGGGATTTCTTCTTCGTCTTGTTTCAAAACTTCCAGGGCCCGCGGTTTGGTGGGGTCCCGGCGGAGATAACCAAGGGACTGCAGCTTCTCCAGATGCGCGTGTACGGTGGAACTTGACCGTAAACCTACGGCTTTGCCGATTTCGCGGATTGAAGGGGGATACCCCTTCTTTTTGATCTCTTCATTAATGAAGTTGAGGATTTCTTGCTGGCGGGGGGTAAGCTCATCCATCCTTGCCACCACCTTTTTTGTAAAAAAATGGCATAAATAAGAAAATATTCGCATACCTTTTTATGTATAAGTATATCATAAGGCGGAGAAAAAAGCAAACAATTGTTCGCTTTTTTTCTTGACAGCAAACATATGTTTGTGTTATACTTTGTTACAGGAACATATGTTTGGAGGGAATGACATGAAAAGACGGCGAGCGGTTTATAAAAAACGTTGGCGCGTCAACCCGGCCCGCTTGTTGATGAACATATTTCTTCTCCTTAGCTTAATCCTGTTTTGCCAGTATTTTGCCCGCACTATTACAATGCAAAACCGGGAAGAGGAGAAAGAAGCATTTATCAATATAACAATCGAAAAAGGAGATACCCTCTGGAGTATCGCCCGGGCCATCTATCCTGATCGCGACCCCCGGCCTGTGGTCGCGATGATCAGGGATTTGAACGGGTTGCAGGAAAACCCCACGGTCTATCCGGGGCAGCTTTTGAAAATACCGGCGTCCTCCGGGGTTGCCGGGAAAAAAGCTCTAGCAACTACAGCTTTTTTAAAGCCTTGAACAAGCAGAATTCCTTGACAAACGTGATGAGAAAAACTACAATAATTAGTAAGCTTTTACTAGGCGTGCCGGATGAAGGAAAGCACGCCTTTCTTATGAGGGAAAGAAAGGGGCAAATCAGGACAGGTCGATCCGGCATGCAAAACCCCACCCATGCATAAATCCCTGCAGGGTGTGGAAGAAAAACGGGGGGAAAGAAGTAAGAGATGAAAGATCCTTTAAAAGCTGGTATTTTTCTTTTTTTTACCTGGCTGTTGTTTGGTTTCTCCGTAACAGCCGCAGAAACGCCTTTTGAGCCGGTGGGCGATTTTGCCCACGCCCGCGCATCCTATTTTACCACACGGGACGGGCTGAAACTCTATTATCAGGAAGTCTGGCCTGTACAGGAATTAAGAGGGATAATCCTCTTCTTCCAAGGTATCGGTGGCGGCGGCGGAAGGAGCTTCTTTAGTGATGCCATGGTCGCCAATGGCTATGGTGTCATCATCGTTCACCAGCGCGGTACCGGATATTCCGAAGGGAAAAGGGGCGATCTTAAGAGTTTTGATCCGGTAGTAGAGGATTACAAGGAATTAGTCGCTCTTGTGGGAAAAGAGTATCCGGAAACTCCAATATTCATTTGCGGACATAGCCTGGGCGGTAGTATCGGAGTACGACTGGCGGCGGAAGGAACGCCGGGGGTTACCGGCCTCATCTTAATAAACCCGGGAACCAAGTTTTTGCAAGCAGAATCCAAAACCTCTTTCCGGGAGAAATTGGGCTGGTTCTTTAATTATCTTTTCCGGCGCTCCAAACCAATCATAAGCCTGATCCCTGAGGATATTGAACATGCGGGTGATCAGAAGGAAATCGAGGAATGGAAGAATGATCCGCTAGTTCTGGATAAAATGAGTATCCGGTATGCCATGGCAGCCCTAAAGGTGATGGAGGCTTGTGTCGCCAATGCCCGCCGTGCCGATTGGCCCTTACTCCTGGTGTACGGAGAAGAAGATGAGGTAATCGAACACTCAACCGCTACCGAGGAGATGTTTGAGGCCTGGCGCGGTGCAGACAAGACCAGGATTATCGTGGCGGGAGCAGGCCACGGGTGGGAGATTACCAAACTGGTTTGGACTGATGTTTTAACCTGGCTGAATAAGCATGTTGGCGAACCGGAGGATTGACCTAATCCGGGCCACAGCTTCCCGCCTGTCGTAAAGGTTATGGCCAAGACAGGGTAGGGGAGCTTTTTTTTGCTCAAAAGGCCCGCTGCCAGCTTAAGGAAGGCCGGCCCAGGGAAAGCCGGTGGTTTGTTCTGGTGTTTTTCTTACACAAATAAAAACTTGAAAAACTAATTATTTTATATTAAAATAGTTTTACAATAAAACAATTAACCAATTGGAGGTTACTTGCGGAGATGGAGGAACTATTACCTGCCCTTACTATGCTTGCCTGTTTTCACCGGAGGGTCTATACTGAAGCAAACCGCTTCTCCAGGGAGAAGGAGGTGGGTTATCAAAGGTATATGATTCTTCATTGCCTAAAACTTGCTCCTGAACTAAGCCTGAAAAACCTTGCGAAGCTCCTGGGGGTATCCGCTTCCGGCCTCTCTTTAATTGTCGACAGTTTAAGAGATGAAGGACTGGTAGTCCGCAAGGAAAACCCGGCCGACCGGAGACAGGTTGTCCTGGCATTGACACCAACCGGCCAGACGGTGCTGGAAGGAATTGAAGGGCGCATGGTGGACAAATTAGAAAAACAGGCGGACAGGCTAAAGAAGGATGAGAGGTTAAGGTTAATCGAGATCTGCAAGGAAGTGGCTGGCGATTATTTGCCGCGCCTTTTCTCAACTGTTTAAAGGCGATATAGCAATATAATTATGGATAATAGGGTTTGACATAAGTGAGAAAATAAAGTCAAAAAGGCCGGTGGAGATGGGTAAAAAAGAATATCTGCATAAACAGGATAAGCGTGCTCTTTCCCTGAAACTGGTCTCCTTATTAAATTACCTCAACTATCCCTTCTTTTATCTAGGATTTCTTTTTCTTCTTTGGCTGGCAGCCGAGTATTTTCTGAAGTTTCTGCTTCCCCCCGGCGATTTGGAGAGAATTACCGCTTTCAGCCAGCCGATGGCGGCTGTACTTACGCCGGCTATTGTTGGTTACTGGACCAACCGGTTGGCCATAAAAATGCTTTTTCACCCCCGGCGTCGTAACGCCGTCTGGCAGGGCCTGATCCCGGCCAGGCGTTCAGACCTTGTCAGCCAAATAGCCGCCGCCGTCTCGGAATACCTGATTTCCCCGGAGATAATCCAGAAATACTTACGGGAGAGCGGGTTCTTGCCGGAATTCCTTAACCGTTTGTACCCGGAAGCAAGAGAGATACTCTCTGGAGAACAACTGGCCAGTGAGGTAAAGGCCATCCTTTCGCAAGAAATCAAGCGCATGTTGGAAGATCCCGCAACTAAAGAACGGCTCAGCGCTTATTTTAAGGAAAGAATTACGGAATGGTCCGGTGTTGGACCAGGTGAGAAACTGCTCAGGTGGACGCGGAGTATTTGGGAACCGGTGGTGATTAACGCCTTAAAAAGGGAACTGCCGGAACTGCCTACTCTCCTGGAGAGGTTCCTTCCTTATTTTGAAGAAGCGCTGGCGAGGCTCCCTGAGTATCTGGGGAAAAACCGGGAACGAGTAGGGGAGGTCTTTACCGGGTTTATTATTACCGGCCTGCGTTCACTAAACCTGGAGGCAATAATCCGGAAGCAACTGGAGGAGATGGACGAAGCCGACATCGAGCAGTTGATTACAAAAACCGCATTGACAGAGTTGGTTTTTATCCAGACCTCCGGGGGGATATTCGGCACACTGGTCGGCTTGGCAACAATCTTCCCTTTTCTCTTCTTTGTATTTGCCGGCGCCGGTTTGGTCCTGTTCCTAATTTACCGGTTGACGGTTGAGTAGGAAAGGAAAAAGCAGAAACCGGCTTAAGCCGTTTTTTTATTTGCCCTATAGATAATACTATAGACAGGCAAAAAAACAGCTAAAAACCGCTGTCAGGACCCGGGTTCTGCCGCCTTCATATTACGTCCTATAATACATATTATGTGAACAAGAAAGGAAAAGCAGAGTTTTAAATTAATTAATAATGTAGGTGTTTAAAGAAAAATCCATAGGCAATCAGGCATTTAAATCAAACATAAACAAACAACAATCAAACAAGCTAAAATGGAGTCCAAATGAGTCAAAAGGCCCGGCCAGCCCAGCGGCTTTTCAGGGGCTTTTCTGCGTCTGCATACCTTTTCTACGTCTACTTCTACATATTCTACATATCTTTTCTACGTCTACTTCTACATATCTTTTCTACGTCTACTTCTGCGTCTGCGTACCGTTTCTATTTCTTTTTTTATTATAATTAATGATTGTTCTACATGAATGACTGGTCTTCGCCCGGGCGCGCCCCAATTCCCTCCCTTGAAGGAATCCCCGCACTCTTTTCTTTAACCCGTAAACCTTTTCCTAGAACCGAAAACCACGATAAACAACCCTCGTTCAAAAACTCCACCCTACCCCATCCTTATTTAAATTTTAAGGTCAGATTTGGTCAGGATTAAAATTTCTTTCTGGCTAATATCCAACTATAAATAGATAATAATCACCTCTGTACTCTGGATTTTAGCCTAAGCAAACTATTTTGAATATAAATAATTATGCATTAGCTAACTAAAATTTATAGAAGTTTATAGTATAAATATGTTTACCTTGGCCATCCCCTGTCACTATCTTGCTGATTCCCGGCTGGTTCTCGCAGAGAATACCGGGCGGTATTGATAACTCCCGCCAGCACGTATACCCCTATAGGCAGGCTATTGTCAGATCACCTTCATGCCGGACTTTGAATATATTAGTTTTAACCAGGAGGTGAAGTAAAATGCAATGTCCTGCAGGAACCTTTGAATATACCATTCGTGCCGGTGACACCTTTTTCTCTCTAGCCCAAAGGTTTAACACAACCGTGGAAGCCATTCAGAGAGCCAACCCTGGTGTGAATCCGGACCGGTTACAGATTGGTCAAGTCATCTGTATCCCCGGCGATACGCCGACTCACTGCCCGCCAGGAACCTTCGAATATACAGTCCGTGCCGGCGACACCTTCTTCTCTCTGGCGCAAAGGTTTAACACAACCGTCGGAGCCATTCAGAGAGCCAACCCTGGTGTGGACCCGGACAGATTGCAGATCGGACAGATTATCTGTATCCCCCGCGATACGGTACCAACCCCTTGCCCTCCGGGAACCTTCGCCTATACGATCCGTGCCGGTGACACCTTCTTCACCTTGGCACGACGGTTTGGCACAACAGTGGATGCGATCCAAAGGGCCAATCCGGACGTGGATCCGGACAGATTACAGATTGGCCAAATCATCTGTATTCCTGGTGTACCAAGCCCTTGTCCGCCGGGGACCTTTGCCTATACGGTCCGTGCCGGTGATACCTTCTTCACCCTGGCACGGCGGTTTGGGACAACGGTGGACGCAATCCAAAGGGCCAATCCCAATGTAGATCCGGACCGGCTCCAGATCGGCCAGACCCTCTGCATCCCCATGACCGGCGAGCAACCCTGTCCTTCCGGTACCACCCCATATATAATCAGGGCGGGTGACACCTTCTTCAGTATCGCCAGAAGGGCAGGAATAACCGTAGATGATTTAATCCGGGCCAATCCCAACGTGGATCCGGACCGGTTGCAGATTGGCCAGATTATCTGCATACCGTCAATGTAGTGTAGTAGGTTGGGTTAACGCAAAAAATCCGGCCGGACCGGGTAACTATTACCACCCGGATCCGCCGGATTTTTCCTATGCTTGGGTAAAGCCACATGGATACAGTTTTTTTAGAGTAAAAAAATCAGTCCTCCCCCTCCCCTTCCGGTACCGGTGCGAGTGTAAAGAGTTTGCGTGATCTGATGATGAAGAATAAGGCGATTGCGGCCAGGATGAAAAGGTAGATTTCAGCAGCCCAGACATTAAAGCCCTGCTGCATGAGGATGACAGGTATGCTGTTAACCAGGGCGTGCAGGAGAATGGCATAAATAACGAAGGAAAATTTTCTTTTCACTACAGCATAAAGCACCACTAAGGAGAGGGCAATCTGGATAGTTATGGCGAAAACCCTGTCCAAACCACCGACGAGAAATAAAAAGGGAGAAGTCTCAATGAGTTGCGTCTTGATCGCCGCAGCAAGCTCGCTGTCTAATTCAGGTGCGATTACCCGGTCAAAGGTGCCGTTGTTAATCATGAGACTTAAGACGGCATTATTGATATAGGTTGTACCCATCAATAAAATGGCTTCAATGCCACCGTGGCCAATACCATAGGCAATTCCGTTTTCCCATGATAATTCGTTGTTCAGGAAAAAACGAAAACCCAGATAACGGCCGATTTCTTCGAAAAGTCCTGCCGAAAGACCGCCGACAACCACAGCGCTAAAGAGGAGATTCTCCATTAAACCTTGGAACCAGGGTTGTGTGGCGAGGGCATTGAGAAGGGGGAGACGAGTCAGGAGCTGAACAAGAACAAAGACTACGCCCCCGGTTATAATTGCCCTTAAGGAAATCCTCTCTTTTTTGTACATATAGACCGCAAGACCCAGCGGGAAAAGGAAAATAAGTAACCCGGAAAAGATCATAAAACCAATCGAAAGTGTGCTTACCACTGGAACACCCTCTTTTTTTTATTTTGAAACCCCATTTTTTCTTTAGTTTTTTCCCTACTCTACCCCACCCTGCCCTAACATTCTAACCGGACCATGGACGGGAATATTCTCCTGGCTGTAAATGCCGGTTTAGTTCGTTGAATTTTTTCATTGCCAATGCCGGTCCACATAATCCAGATAGCGCTGCCAGTCATATAAGCCCAGTTCATGCCTGCCTTCCCGCAGGTGGTAACCGATATGGCCGTCATGAAGCACGCTTCCCGGTTCCGGCATGGCGGTAACCCCCAACCCCGGGAGGCCAAAGAGGCTAAAAACAGGTTTCGCATGGAGGCAGGAGAGGAACTCTCCTTCTGGGTCGGCCCACGCATCCTCACTGGCACTGTTGACATATAAGCGCCTCGGGGCAATCAACGCCAGTAACTGGTGTTGGTCTACGGGTAATTCCTCCTCGCGGTTGTTGAACTTCTTGTAATTCTCACAGAACCAGTGGGGAAAAGCGGTATTTATCTTTTCCACGGTCTCGCCTTGCAGGTGCCGGGAGAGGGCAGCGCCGGTACAGCCGGAACTGTTGCTGATCACAAGGGCGAAACGCTCGTCGTTTGCTCCGGCCCATAAAGCGGTTTTGCCGCCCCGGGAGTGGCCGACTAGCGCCACCCGCCGGCAATCAACAGCCGACTCGCTCTCCAAATAATCCATGACCCGCCGGGCGCCCCACGCCCAGGCGGCAATGGTTCCCCAGGCATCGGGAGAACGGGTTTCCCCCGGCCGGGCGAAAACGCCGTGGACACCGTTGGAAAAACCGTCGTCCATATCCGGATCAACATCCGCAGTGTAGAAGGTGACGGCCGCGTAGCCCCGTTTAACAATCTCTTCCACCGGCCAAAAAGGTGTGTTTTTCCGTAAATCAATCAATTCCGGCGGCAAGTGACAGATGAGGCAAAAGGCGGGCGTAGGCTGGGTGCAACCGGTAGGGAGCGTAAGAAAAACCCTGATTCTCCCCTCCCCTCCCGGCCCGGAAAAACCAATGCTCACTTCCTTCCGGACGGCCTTCCCGGAAAAGAGATCCGGGATGGTCGCATCAACCTTAAAATGCAGGTCAGCAGGTTTTTCCACCGGCGTCCGCCCATAGACATGGGTACGGAAGAGCTCAAGCAGTTCCAGCCGGCGTTTTTCTTTCCACTCCCCGGCTGTCCTGATCCTCTCCCCTGTTTCACTCAGAAACAACGGGGGCAGGGAAAAAGGAAGTTCCCTCCGGGGTCTCTCTTTTGCCGGCGGGCGCGTGGAATTACTGGTCATTACTGCTCTCCTTTCTTGTTCAAAAAATAAACAAAGGGACCGTCACAACAATTGTTGCCAAGATCTTCTGCACGGCGCCGCGCTTTTCCTGCCTGGGTATTTCCCTTAGAGCACACCAGTCGCGGGAATCAGCAGGATTTGCCCGGGATAAATTATATCCTGGTTTAAGTCATTTGCCCGCATAATCGCCTCCACCGTAGTGTTGTATCTCTGCGCCAGGAAAAAGAGGGTGTCCCCCGGGCTGACCGAAATGGTGAGAAACTGGATGGGAGAAGGCGGGACCGCGCCTGCTATTTGCAGGATTTGGCCGGGAAAAATCAGATCCGAGGTCAAATTATTCACCCGCATTAACGCCTCAACCGTAGTATCAAACCTTAAGGCAATTAAGTACAAGGTGTCGCCCGGCTGTACCACGTAATCCCCGCCCGGAGGGATTACAGCGCCGGTCTCAACAATTACCCGTGTACCCACAGATACCCGGTCAAAAAGCTCTTCCACATTTTCGTTGAACATACGGACACAGCCGTTTGATACCGCATAACCTATACAATCAGGTTGGTTTGTCCCGTGAATCCCGTGCCGCCTTTCGGTAAAAGCCATCCAGCGGGTGCCAAAAACGCCCCCCGGGTTAAGGAGTTTGTCAATGATCATAAATTCCCCGGCCGGCGTGGGTGTGGTCGGCTTGCCAATGGCCACCGGGTAATTGGCGACCAGGTTGTCATCTTCAAAAAGAAGGAGCCGGCGCAGGCTTAAGACAATCCGTATAAACAGTTGCGGGCTGTTTGTTTCTTGCTTCCGGTCCCCCTCCCCTGTCTTTGAAAGCTCCGCCGAAAGAGGCTCCCCGCCGAACATCCGCCGCCAGGTTTCCCCGTCTACCACCCCGGTCGGCTCCAAACCCGCACCAGCCTGGAATTGCCTGACCGCGGCTTCCGTCTTGTCGCCAAAAATATTATCCACCAACATTAAGGGAAAACCCAAGAAGCTCAATTGCTCTTGGAGATTGCCCACGGGAACAATGGTCATCCCGCGGCTGAGGACAAGAGGTTGCTCGGGCATAAAAAACACCACCTGTTTTTTTCTAATGGTATTTTCCTATCAGCAAATACCATCATATGCGAAAAAAACAAAGTGGCAACAGTAACAAGGTGATTACAGTGAATTCTTCAGATCTCGCCTGAGTCCAAATTAAATCCCTTTATTAAACATGTCTTTGCCGGCGCCGCAAACCGGGCATACCCAGTCGTCGGGTAATTCATTGAACGGCGTCCCCGGAGCTATGTTATTCTCGGGATCCCCGGCCTCCGGGTCATAAATATAACCACAGACCGTACAGATGTATTTATCCACCGACTGCACCCCCTTCTTTTCTTCAGTGAACTGGAAAGTCGGCGCCGTTGACGGCACTCCTCTCCGTAATACCCGGTGATAGTAGTCATAGGTCATGGGAACCCCTTCTTTGAGGATTGACGCCTCCGTTACCTCGCCCAGGAAGAGGGTGTGGGTCCCCGCATCCGCCGTCCCGATTGTGGTGGCTGCCATATAAGCCAGGCTGTGGTCGGTAATATACGGCACTTGCTCAGCGGTCCACCCGTACCCCACCCCGGCGAGCTTGTCAATATCCCTTCCGCTCTTGAAACCAAACCGTTGAATCAAGGGAAACGGGGTTTCCTGTTCCAAAACGGAAATGGCAAAATGCCCGCTGCTGGTGATAAATTGGTGGGTAAGATTCTGTTTATTGATCCCCACAGCAATAATCACCGGTTGTGCCGAGACCTGCATCACCGCATTGGCGATCTGGCCGTTATAGCGCGCTCGTGCGCGCGATTTATCTTCTTCTTTTGATGTGATGATGTAAAGGCCGTAGCCGATTTTATACAGTGCTTTGGGGTCGAACACAGTCTTCCTCTCCTCTTCTGTTTTCTTCTTCAACTCCTGTCTCTAGCTTTTGCCGCTTATATGCTAAATGATACTCCAGAGTGGCATGGATTTCCTTCTTTTGAGCCCGGTTGTTCAATCCTTAAACACTCAGAAATTCTTATCCATCCATATCCGCCATGCCAATCCCCCGCCGGTCAGCCCGTAGGCCAGGTCTAACCGGACAGGGTAACCCAAAGGAGTCCCAACCGCCAACCCAACACCGGCGCCGGATTCCCAATCATATCCTGTGGTCCTTTCATGATCAGACCAGGCCCGCCCGTAATCGACAAAAGCCAGCAGCCAGGAATTCCTGGACAAGAGATGCCTGTATTCCAAAGAAGCGCTCAGATAGGTATGGCCGGTAAATGCCGGAGAAAAACCGCGGAGCGGTACGGAACCAAAACCACCGATGACAAACCGGCGGTTAAGGGGCGCAGATTTTCCCATATATCCAGCGTAAAGGGTGGTAAAAAATTCATCCTTCCCTATAGGTTGGCGGCGGAGAAAAACGGTACTTGCCGCCGGGTAAGAAGAGAAGTTTCCGGCCAAATCCAAAGCGTAACGGAGAGCCAGCCGGCACTCAAGCCACCCGGACCACTTAAAATCAGGGCCAATGCTTAAATAAGCCTGGCTCAGACTTTCCACCCCGTCAACGCTCACCTGGACAGGACTGTAATTAATTGTCCCCCCGTACTCACAATCACCAAAAGCATAGCGCAGGAGAGAAATACCGGTGAAAAAGCCGGTACTGGAGAAACCGGGCGGGTCGTTAAAAGGATAAAATCGCCTGTGATTTTTGGACCATTCTATATTTCCCTTCAGGAACCACCCGTTAGAAAGGGATTGACTGAATCCCAGGCTGATCCAGGGGTTGGCGCCCCATCCGCCGCCGGCAGTGAGGTTCAGTCCGGTACCAAAGGGATTATAAAAGGTCTGTGTGTAGTAGTTGGAAAAGAGATTTTGCATGTTGATAATAAAAAACTCCAGAGGATCAAGGTAGAGAATATGGGTATCACTCGCCCTCACCACCACCCGGAGATCACCGCCGGGTAAAGGCTCTGTTATAACACGTAAGGAGAGGGGGTCGAAACAATTCATGGCTTCAAGACGGGTAAGTGTCAGATCCAGGTACCCATCCCGCCAGTCATCGCCCGGAGAAAAAGGCAGCTGTCTCAGTATTACCTCATCACTGGTCCGGCTGTTACCAAGGATTATTATTTCGCTGATCCGGGAGCCACCGGTCGCAACGCCAGCCGCTTCTGCAGGTACAGAAGAAGAAAACAAGCATGTGACAATCGCTACGGCAATAAAAAAGACATAGAAATGGGTTTGTCCCAGTATGAACCGGTTTAAATTGCATTGTTTCAATATAAATCGCGCCAATTTATTCACCTCAATTTGCATCGAGTCAATATCAATAAACCGCCCTAAGGGTTTGCCTTTGTAATTTGGCCTTTTTCATCAATACGCAGCGGATACCTGAGCCCGGCCCGGCAGATCTGCGGAAGCATAGGACCGGCATCTTCCAATAATTTAACTTCCAGGCCGGCCTGGTAATGTTGCAAGGCCTGTTCTCTACGGCCTAAAGTGTCGTAAGCTACACCCAGCCAGGCGTGGACAGCCAGTAAATAATAGGGATCCGGCAAGCTGGCACGGGTGACGCATTGCTCCAAATAGCCGATGGCGGCTTGCACCTCGCCAGTCCGTAGGCAGGCCGCACCAAGTAAGCACAGGGGGAATCCGGCAGCCGGGTAGCGCTCTACCACCGGCATGAGAAGCTCTTTTCTTCTTTCTTCGGAAACCTCCCCGGCAGCGGTCATCACCTGTTGCCAGACACGCACCACCGGCGTGGTCTCTGTGGCGGGGATATAGCCAACCGGAGAAGGCGGTTGCCCGGTCCGCCAAACCTCGGCTGCGGAGAGGCCAGTAAAAATCTGATCCGTGGTCAAGAAACCGCCGGGTGCGCTAACCCAGAGTTCCAGACGAGCAGGGTCAAAGACCATACTGGAGATAGTGGCATGGTTTTGGATAGAAGGTAAAAAAACCGGCGAATCCGGATCATCTGTTCCTTTATCCCGTAAAATCCGGACGGCATCCTCCACCTTAAACCCATGCAAAAAAACCTGCTTCAGCCTTTCGAAACGGCTTTCCCGGAAGGCCGAGGAGATCCAGCCTGCTTTCTGGTATTCCTTAAGATACGGGGTTAAAAACCGGTTGGCGCCATAGATAAAGTTAACGCCCGTACTACTATCCGCGTGGCGAACAGTCATCCGGTAAGCAGAAACCTCCAGGACCACTGCTTCCCGGCGGGCGGCATCGGCCACCAAGATGTTTAAACCGACGGTCCGCGGGGTATTTTTTATTATGTCAATTACTTCGTCAATACTCCCCCCATATTGCAAAGCATGCCGGAGCATAATCGTAAAAGGTACCCCGTCTACGGTTGTGTCCTCAGGGACGACAGTGGAATAGGCCTTGGCAATGACAATACCTTTTTCATTCATACCGTGCATGAGCCCGACCATTGAGGGGTAATTCACCGTCACAAACCTGTACCCGGATTCAGGTTCGTAAAAATTAACCGATTGTAGCTCTGCCAATTGCGCCAACCCGGAATAATCCAGATTACGGCCGATCAACATCTCCCCATTACCGGCGGCTTCTCCCCAAACGGCAAAGAAGGAACACCCACCATAGACCTGGCCTATATCCTGCCAAGCATTGCCCAGCAAAAGGTCATTAACAACCCTTCCCGGCCGGGGAGCACCGGAAGCCCGGGCGAACCCCTCAAGTTCCCTCAGGTATTCCCTGGGGATATGCCGTTTAAACGTGGGGATAAATTTGAACTGCGCATAGAAGTTCTTAAAAGCCCGGGCAAAAAAGCCTCCACTCAAGCCCTGCTTTTTAATGATGGCGAATGATTCCGTCATTTTCTCAAACTCCGGCGCCACCACCAGGTGAAACATTTGCGCGCCGATCTCTTCCGGAGAACCAGTAAAATAGGCCAGCCTTAGGTTGCCGATTCTGGTGGCCCAAGCCTTGCCGGCCCATAAAACCCCGTCTTTCTCCCGGACCGCCGGTTCTTCCTCCCCCGCCTGCAGTACTTGCGGGGTTGGTGTTTCCAGGAAAAGAAAAAAGAAAAGCAGCGTTATAATGAATAACACTGCCTTTTTTCTTCCGGTCAAGATCCTCACTTCCTTTTCGACTTTTTTTGGATCATCTTTGGCGGTACGTCAAACTGGCAGCAGTTGCCCGGGGTGAAGATAGCATTCTCCAGCAGCGGAAAAAAGCACCAGTACGTACAGGGGATGGTTAATTGGTCCTCTCCTTTCAGCAAAGAGTTTTTTTTAATAATACCACAGGGTGCTGTCTATTTCCTCCCGGCAAGTACGGGCATTTTTTACACGGGTATCCGCGGCGCAACCAACCGGGTTGTCACCGGCAAAGTACGGTCCTTCAAAATTGCCTCGCCCTTTACGAACCAGGAGACGCCAAAGGAGATTATGGCGCAGGCTTCAAGCCAGAAGACAGGCTTGTAGGCACGGACTAACAGGGCAATCGCCGGAATATTGACAATCCCAATAAGAATAAGGCAGGCAATCATCGCGTAACCGCAGAGCAAGTAGATTAAATTGCGGACGAATTTTTCCCCGGTCGGTTTTTCCTGGTCACTAAGGCGAAAAAGGAAAAGACAGAAATAGACCAGGGTGAGAAAAAAACCGGCTGTAAAGAACGAATGCAACCGCCCGCAAATAACAGGAAACCCGGGGGTTTCCGGGCCGGGAGCAGTGGGAAAAAACGCCACTCCCAGGGCAAAGATGCAGGCCAGGTTGGCGGCGATCTCGTCTCTCCGTTCGAAGCCGCGGTACGACCATAAGAATACGGCAATTGCGCAAAGGCTGCCGACGAAGAGATCCCGCATCTCCGTATGGTAATAGGCACTGATTGACTCCTGCAAGTCAATACCCAGGAGTAATCCGCCAATTGCCAGGGCGAAGGGCAACCCGATCCCGATAATCCCCACAGCCTTGCGAAGGCTGAGATAAGAACGGACCAGGTGCTCTTCTTTTCTAAACTGCTCTTCTCTCCTGCTATACTCTTCACTGCGCAGTCGGGGCATTTTCATTCAACCTCTTTTTATCTTCTTACGGCCGTCAAGTGATCCCGCCTGGTTTTTCCTGGGATGAAGCCTTAACAACTCTCTCGTAGAGTTCTTCCAGGGAAAATGGTTTGGCTATGACATCGCAAAAACCATATTCTGCGTGCTTGGCAAGGATCGGATCGTTGGAATAACCGCTGGAAACGATGATTCTGGCTTTTGGGTCCAGCGCCAGGATCTCTTGGGCGGCCTCTTTTCCTCCCATTCCCCCGGGGATGGTAAGATCCATGATTACCACATCAAAAGGGGCCTTCATTTCTTTGGCTTTTTTATATAAACTAACCGCTTCCTTTCCCTCTGCTGCCACTGCCACTTCATGGCCGTAGTCTTCCAGGAACTCCTTCACCGAATTCCGGAGCAAGGGTTCATCATCCATCAGGAGGATTTTCTTCCCTTTTTCTTCAGGTAGACGATTTTTGGTGACGGTTTCCTGTTTAGGCTTTTCGACCGAGGCCGGGAGGTAAAAGTAAAATGTGGACCCGGAACCCACCTGTGAAGAAACCCCAATATAGCCGCCGTGATTCTTAATAATATAGTAGCTTGATGCCAGTCCCAAGCCGCTGCCCATCTCTTTTGTGGTGAAATAAGGGTCAAAGATTTTCATTAAAATCTCTTCGGGGATACCCACGCCTTCATCTTCAACCGCCACCCTCACATAGTTTCCCGGCTTTAGCATCATCTCATTTTCCGGGGGAAGGACTTCATTACAGGCGGAGATCTTAATTATACCGCCTTCAGGCATGGCCTGGCAGGCATTGAGCAGTAAATTATGGAGAACTTGACTGATTTGCCCCGTATCGATTTCCACCGCCCACAAGCCGGGTGGTAATGAATATTCAATTTTGGCCGGAGTGCCTTTGACGGCAAATTCTGCGGTTTCCGCAATTATTTCGCAGAGGTTGGCAATTTGTTTAACCGGTGCACCGCCTTTAGCGAAAGCCAGCAGTTGTTTGGTTAGCTTGGCCGCTCTTAAAGTTGCCTTTCCCATGGTTTTTAGTTCCTTTGTTGCATCCTGCCCTTTTGCCAGTTTAAACTCGGCAAGTTGTAAATTGGCAAGGATCACTGATAAAAGGTTATTAAAGTCGTGGGCGATCCCGCCGGCGAGTATCCCTAAAGACTCCAACTTCTGCATCTTCAGCATGTTTGCCCGTTCTTTTTCCAGGGCGAGTTGTTTTACCGATGCCTCCAGGACCTCCTGTGTCTGCTTGTATAGGGTTATATCCCTATAGGTACCGGTTAACTTGAGGGGCTTGTTACTCTCATCATGGGTCAAAGCGATCCCGCGGGTCCAGAGCCATTTCCACTCCCCTCTCCTGGTTTTGATCTTGTATTCCACATCGCAATATTTTGTCTTTTTTTGCAGGTAATCCTCAAAAGCCTGGATCAAGCGGGGTTGATGGTCCGGATGGATATTCTCCCTCAGCCATTCTAAGTTATATTCGGCTTCTCCTGGTTTGTATTCTAAAATTCGCTGCCAGTTTTCATCAAACTCTAACTTCCCGGTGACAAAGTCATATTCCCAGAGCCCTTCGTCGGTCCCCTCTATAATCGCCTTGATCCGTTCTTCGTTCTGTTGGAGTAAAGCCCGCATCTTTTCTTTCTTCTCAATTTGCGCCTTTAAATCCTCATTCAAGGCTTGTAACTGTTCTCTGCGAATGGAATTCTCCAATGATAAGGCCAGCAGGTTTATGTAGTTGAAGACCAGAGCCATCAGTAACGAGTCTTTATCTGCCTCTTTCTTGGGGATGATAAGATTGCCAAAGCAAAAATCCGCTGTTTTAATGGAGTAGGTCACAAGGTTAGGCTTATCTACTAAAGGACAACCATATGACAGGCCGTCTCCGGCCTCTCTCTGCTCAATGCATTTCCGGCAGTAATCGGTGATGAAGGATTGGCTTAAATATCCCGGAAGGCATAAATGACATTCTTTAATCTTTAATACCGAACGTAAAATGCCCTCGCTAAACTCCGCCTTTTTCTGTAGAGTAGGAAGGGTTTCCAAAATACCGGCGACAGCCAGGAGAAAGGTACCTGCTTGCTGATGTAGCGTTGCCTTTTCCCTTCTCCATTTAAAAGGAGCAAGGACCGGCCGGTGAAGAGCAGCTGAGGAATAAAAGGGGTTATGCATGATCTGGCCGTTGACGATTAGCATGGGGTGTATATTTATGACCTGGATCAAGGTAGTGCTGTGCAGGGTATTGGCATCAAATTGACAGACAACAGTTGCGGAGTTTTTATTGAAAAATTCATTGGCCATGCGTTCGTAGTCGATATATCTTTCGCTGCCCGGCAAGCCGCTGGAGAGCCAGGTTAATTCCCCTGTGACCCGGAGGCCTTCCGGCGGGCTTCCCTCAGCAAAGCGGCGCCAATTCTCCATTACTTCTTCTGGAGAAAAATACCCATTTGGATAATACATGCTCTTGGTG
This sequence comes from Bacillota bacterium, assembly GCA_012727895.1. Taxonomy (GTDB): domain Bacteria; phylum Bacillota; class UBA4882; order UBA10575; family UBA10575; genus JAAYGG01. The sequence continues at coordinate 12,038 of JAAYGG010000109.1, read as the reverse complement.
TCTTCTACTACCAATCTACTTTCAAAATCAGCGGGAAGGTGCGATATTTCTTTTTTTAACCAGTCCAAAACAGTTTCTTTGGTTAATGAGTCTGTAACGCAAATCACCTTTTCCCCCTTTTGCAGTCCGTCGGCAATAAACTGCAGGATTATGCGGTTCTTTTTCTCTTGATCCCGGTAAAGCAAACAAGTATGGGTACCCAGGGGGACTGCCTGTTTGCCCAGGCAGAAATCTAAAAAAACCCAGCAGTCGGTACAATTTTTCTCTTGGCTTATGGAACCCTTCTTCTTTTCCATGGCCTTTCTCCTCTATAAATTAAATTATATAATAGAAAATATCTGGCGCAGAGTATTTGTAATAAAATGCCAGTTTTATTTTCTCTATCATTTTCCAAAATCCTCCTTGTGAATGCCTGTAAAAATTATAACCCTTTATAGATTAACTATAAAGGGTTATAACTGTTTTGTCCATTTCCGGGACCCGTTCGGGAGATCGGCCTGTTCTCAGGTTTATAATCCGGCTGGAGAATCAAGGACCTCGTCTTGATGATTAAGAATTTCATCCGGATAATCAAGAACTTCATCTGGATAATAAAGAACCTCATCCGGATAATCAAGAACCTCATTGCCGGTAACCGGAACCCAGACCGGGCTATATTCATGGGTTTCATCTTCAGTCAATTTTATAATAATGCTTCCATCAACAGGCGCCACATATATATTGGACTTATTAGTTAGCAAGGATGGATAACCAGCACAGGCAATTAGCGAAGAATCCGGCGACCATACAGGAACCCCATGTGCATAAGGGATTCTTAACTTAACCGGCTTCTTTTCTCCTGAAAAAATAACATATACGGAAAAACCCTCTCGAAAGGCCAGTTTTTCACCGTCAGGCGACCACACCAGTATTGAAGAGTCTTCAAACTTTTTTTCCCCGCCTTCAATCATAATCGGCCTGCTTTTTTTCCCAATCTTATAGATAAAACGGCCATAATAATATTTTTTGTCAGCTTGTGAATATTCTGCCTTCGTATAGCTAATGAAGGAAGAATCCGGACACCAGGCTAGATCGGTGTAATTTTCTCCTTCAATAAGGTTTCTCAGGTTATCACCGTTAGTATCCATAATATATATGCCGGACTTATCCCCAAACATAGAAGTGAGGGGTTTTCTATATACAAAGACGATTTTTTCCCCGTCAGGAGACCATCTCGCTTGGGAATGAAAACCGCGGTTTTCCGTTAAGATTGTCACTTCTTGGGTCTCAATATCCACATGGAAAACGCCATACCTTCTTTTCTCTTTCAGTACCCCGAGGATTTTTCTCCCATCCGGAGACCAGGAAACATCGGGCTCAACTTCGGCTTCTCCTATATCAATTGCTTTTAAATCATCAGTAATGACATTATAAACATATATTCTCTCCTTATCAGCATCCCTTTGCACAAAAAGAACCTTTTCCCCGTCCGGCGACCATGAAGTTGTTGAGGAATAAGCCAGCCTGGCCGAGAGTTTAACCTGTTCTGTGCCGTCCTTGTTGGATAACCAGAGCTCATAATCGGCTTTAAGCAATGAAATACTTATTATCTTTCGATAGATAAATTTCTCCCCATTTGGTGACCACGTTATGGATTCAAACCTTATATTGCTATTTTCTGCAGTAAGCAATGGTCTTTGTGATTGCGTATTTAGATCTGCCATACATATGCTGGGAATATCGCCTTGAAGAGATATGTACGTGAGTTCACCCGAGAGTTTCTCGGCGGCTAGTGCTCCAGGTTGGAACAATAATACGATCAGAAAAAAACTGAACAGAGAAAAAAGAACTCTTTCCCTCATTTGAATTCCCCCTTGTTTCTCCCTGTCTTGAAAGGAAAAAAATTTTAATATATAATTTATTTCACATAATATAGGTTTTTTCCTTCAGTTTTCATAAAAGGAGGCTGGTGCTTTGCGAAAAATTTCTCTCCTCATCACTGCTTTACTGCTTTTTTTCTTTTCTCTTCCCACCTATGCCTTTGAGATTTGGGAAAACGAAGATGACTATAAATTTGCTTTTGGATTGGAAATAAGCTTTCCAATGGTTTCATCTTCTTTAAGTGCAACTTATAGTATTAATGATAATTTTGCCGTTCAAGGGCTTCTGGGGATTTCCACCGAATTCTCCGGCGAACTATCCGGCATAAAAGCGATCTACCGCATCTCCCATGACACCCTGCGTAACGTATACCTTTTTGGATTGGGGTGTAAAATTACTGAAAGCAGAAGAGTCGAAAACCCGCAATCGGCCTACTGTGGAGTCATTGGCATAGGATTGGAATATGCGCAATTCTTTCTTTTACATAGCGTCAGAACCAGTTTTGAAATCGGCTATAGCCATGCACCATTGCCAGGGAGGAATTCGCATCTGATTCTCTTTACAGGCGCAAGAATCTATTTCTGACTTTTTGGGATATCGTAAAGCAGTATGGTCTCCCCTCTCCCCCCTACATAGTGAATATTTGATGCTGTTCATATTTTGAACTAAGCCATCCCAAAGATAAAAAACCCCTTATAGCAGGTAGCTATAAGGGGTTAAAAAATATAACAAGTTATAGAAAAGAGCCCATGATTAGTGAAGGCGATTCTATAGTTATTGGGATTCCGCAGGTATCTTCAGTTTACCCAGGATATTTTCGGTGAAAAACGATTCCACCTTATCCGGGGTGACGCCGCTGACAACCGTATCGTCAACCCTGACGGAAGGACCGCCCTTCTCGCAGTTTTCCAAGCAGAAGGTGGCATGCAGGTTGATCCGGTCGCCCACTCCTTCGCTTTCCGCTTTTTCCATCAATTTTTTCAGCGTATCGTAGGAGCCTTTCAAGTAGCAGCAGGTACCGACGCAAACAGCCAGGTTAATCTTGTTCTCCTGCTTGCTAGTTAAAAGGGTGATCTCCTCACCGGTAATCCGTCCCCGCATTTGGTAACTGGTGTGCAAGGTTTTATGGGCTTCGCTGCTGTTGGGTTTCTTTAGCCACTGCTCGTAAAGCCTGGCTACTGCCGGGTTATCGTGGGCTTTTCGTAACTGGGATAGCTTATCAGCGCTATATAACCCCTGCGCCCGCTTCTTCTTCGCTTCCCCGCCGGTGGCGACCGGTTGGCCGGCGCCGCCCACACACCCGCCGGGGCAGGCCATCACTTCGATCAGGTGATAATTGGCCTTTCCTTCTTTAACCTCCGCCAGCAGTCTTTTGGCGTTACCGAGCCCGTGGACCACCGCCACTTTAACTTCTAAACCGTCCACTTCCAGCACGGCCTCTTTCAGCCCTTCAAATCCCCTGACTGTTTCAAAGTTGAACAAACCGTCATTGGCGTATTCATCCGCTGGTTTACAGGTCAAGAGGCTGTGGGCGGTCCGTAGTACCGCCTCGGCAACGCCGCCGGTGGCGCCGAAGATAACGCCGGCGCCAGTGGTAAGGCCAAAGGGCATGTCGAAGGCTTCCACTTCCAGTTGGTCAAAGAGCAAACCGCTTTCCCGGATCATCCGGGCCAACTCCTGGGTGGTAAGGACCAGGTCCACGTCGCGTACACCGTTTACTGAAAACTCCGGCCGGGCCGCTTCGAACTTCTTGGCTGAGCAGGGCATGATTGAGATGACAAAGACTTCTTCCGGCTTTTTCCCCAGCTTTTTGGCCCAGTGCCTCTTGACCACCGACCCGAAGATCTGTTGCGGGGAGCGGCAGGTGGAGAGGTTCTTCAGTAAATCCGCGGCGTTGTGCTCCGCATACTTGACCCAGGCCGGGCAGCATGAGGTGAACTGCGGCAGGTTTTCTCCCTTCTTGATCCGGTTAAGAAATTCCGCGGTCTCTTCCATGACCGTCAAATCAGCGGCCATGCAGGTATCAAAGACTTTATCAAACCCCAGCCTTTTCAGGGCTGCCACCACTTTGCCGGTGACGATTTCCCCCGGGGGCAAGCCAAATTCTTCCCCAAGGGCGACCCGGACCGCCGGCGCCACCTGCGCCACCACCAGTTTTTCCTCGTCGTGAAGGGCCGCCCAGGCCTTGTCAATCTCGCTTTTTACGACCAAAGCCCCGGTGGGACAGACGGCGCTGCACTGGCCGCAGTTTACGCACTCCACATCTTGGAGTTTTTTATTGAAAGCGGGCGCGACCATCACCCGCGAACCCCGGTTAACAAAGTCCAGCACCCCTATGCCCTGGACCTCTTCACACATGCGCACGCAGTCGCCACAGAGGATGCACTTGTTCGGGTCCCTGACCACCGGCGCGGATTCGTCAAGGGGGAGTTTCTCGTCCCGCTCCCCAAAGCGGATTTTGCGCACACCGAAACGATCCGCCAGTTCCTGCAGTTTACACCGGCCGTTCTTATCACAGGTAGTGCAATCCCGGTCGTGGTTTGCGAGGAGCAATTCCAGGACGGTTCTCCTGACCCGCTGCACCCGGGGGCTGTTGGTTAAGATCTTCATGCCGGGAACCGGCGGGGTCGAACAGGAGGTAACTACCCCCCGTCCCTCGATCTCCACCACACACATGCGGCAGGCCCCATAAAGACTCAATTCCGAATGATAGCAAAACGTGGGGATGTCGATCCCGGCCTTCCGGGCCAGTTCCAGGATGCTCTTCTCGCCGTTCACCTCTATTCTCTGCTGGTCGATAAGGACGAAATTATTCCTTTCAGCAGCATTCATCTTCATTTTCCTCCCCTCGCGATCGCCTTAAAGGCACACACATCCACACAAGCGCCGCATTTTATGCATTTCTCCGGGTCAATGGTAAAGGGTTTTCTGACCTCTCCCGAGATGGCCTCAACAGGGCAGACCTTTTTACATCTCCCGCAGCCCTTGCACTTCTCCGCAATGACGGCATAGGCGGCCAAAGCCTGGCAGACCCCGGCCGGGCAGCGTTTTTCCGCAATATGTGCCAGGTATTCGTCGCGGAAATACTGCAACATGGTGAGTACAGGGTTGGGCGCTGTTTTCCCCAGCCCGCAGAGGGACCCGTCTTTCACGGCCAGGGCCAGTTCTTCCAGGACCTCCAGGTCCTCAACCCGCCCCTCGCCATCAACCGCCCTTTGCAAGATCTCCAACATCCGTTTGGTCCCTTCCCGGCAGGGAACGCATTTCCCGCAGGACTCGTTCTGCGTAAAGCCCATGAAGAACCGGGCCACCTCAACCATGCAGGTGTCTTCATCCATGACCACCAGGCCCCCGGAACCGACCATTGCCCCGGCGGAGAGCAAGGAGTCAAAATCCAGGGGGAGGTCCAGATGTTCTTCTGTAAGACAACCGCCGGAAGGACCACCGATCTGGACGGCTTTAAATTTCTTGCCCCCGCGGATCCCGCCGCCAATCCCGTAAACTACTTCCCGGACGGTAACCCCCATCGGTACTTCAATGAGGCCGGTATTGACCACCTGTCCGGTGAGGGCAAAGGTTTTGGTCCCCGGGCTTTTTTCAGTTCCGGCCTTCCGGAACCAGGCGGCGCCGTTAGTGATAATCCTGGGTATATTGGCAAAGGTCTCCACATTATTGATGAGTGTCGGTTTTCCCCACAACCCGGAGTCGGAAGGGAACGGCGGTTTGGGCCTGGGCATCCCCCTTTTCCCTTCAATCGAAGCAATGAGGGCCGTCTCTTCACCGCAGACAAAAGCGCCGGCGCCTTCCTTGATTTTGATCTGGAAATCGAAACCGCTGCCCAAAATGTTTTTGCCAAGCAAACCGTAGTCCTCCGCGGCTTGCACCGCTTTTTTCAACCTTTCCACAGCCAAGGGATACTCGGCCCGTACGTAGATATAACCTTCGTCCGCGCCGACGGCATAACCGGCAATGGCCATGCCTTCCAGTATTTTATGGGGGTCCCCCTCCATAACGCTGCGGTCCATAAAGGCGCCGGGATCGCCTTCGTCGCCGTTGCAGATGACATATTTCTTATCACTCTTTGCCTTTCTGGTCAGATCCCACTTCAGACCGGTGGGGAAACCACCCCCGCCGCGCCCCCGGAGGCCGGAAGCGGTGATCTCCCGGCAGACATCTTCCGGTTTTAACTCCGTGAGGACCTTGGCCAGGGCCTGGTAACCGTCACGGGCGATATACTCCCGGATCTCCTCCGGATCGATACTGCCACAGTTGGCCAGGGCGTTTCTCTGCTGGTTTTTGTAGAAGGGGATCGCTTCCTCTTCGGCAAAGACCTCTCCGGTCACCGGGTGGTGGTAGAGGAGCCTTTCCACCGGCGGTCCCCCACTGACCAGTGCTTCCACGATCTCCGGGGCGTCCTCCGGCTTGACTTTGATATACAAGACTCCCGACGGTTCCAACCGCACCAAGGGGCCCATTTCGCAAAACCCGTGGCACCCGCTTTTAACCGCTGTTACCCCCGGTTTCTTTTCTCCGGCAAGCAGTTCGAGGGTGATAAAAACCCCGTGCTTCTCCAACTCATCCTGCAGGGCCTTAAAGACCTGTAACGAACCGTTGGCCACGCAACCCGTTCCGGCACAAACCAGGATCCTGGCTGTTTCCTTTTTATACAGGTCCCGCAGTTCATCTCTCATCCGGTCCAAATCAGTTTTCTTCCGGAGCATTTTTTTCACCCTCTTCTTCTGCGATAATCTGATCAATAATCTCATTGATGCCTTCCGGTGTCACCTGTCCGTAAACGCGGTCATTGATCATCACCACCGGGGCCAGGCCGCAGGCGCCAAGGCAGGACACGGTTTCCACTGTAAACCTCAGGTCATCGGTGGTCTTCCGCTCATCCGACAAACCCAGCTTCTCCCATAGGGCCGTTTTGATCTTCTCAGAACCCCTGACGTGACAGGCGGTGCCGTCGCAGATCCTGATGACATATTTCCCCTTCGGGGCCAGGGAAAACTGGGAATAGAAGGTGGCCACACCATAAACATTGGCCGGGTTAAGCCCCATGGCCACAGCGATATAGGTCAGGATCTCTTCCGGGAGGTATCTATACTCTTCTTGCACCTCCTGGAGGATGGGGATCAAGGCCGAGGGCGTTCTCCCGTGGCGTTCAATAATCTCGTTGACTTTTGTAAATCTCCTACCGGCAACCCCTATACCTTCGGAACCAGTTTTCAACTGCATGACTTCGCCCATTCTTACCGCTCCTTTACGCAATTGATCTTAAAAGTACTGGACCTCTACTTCCTTGCCCAGTTCTTTCAGGATGTGGGCCATTTCATTCACGACCGTCATTTTCAGTGACAACCCGGATAACTCCGGATTCTGGTGGGCCGGGTTGAGGGCCGTCCCCACGAGAAACCTGATCCTGTCGCTTTCCAGGAGCAATTTGGTTAACAGGGTAACGGCGTTCCTCTTCTGCTTCTGCCCGGGCCCGGCCCCCTGCAAGGCAGCGGGTTTTTTCAATTGCTCCAGTGTTTTGCTTAAAGTGATGATGCCTTCGGTTACCAGGTCAATCCCTTCAATGTGGCCGACGGGTGGTATATCCGGTTCCATGCTGCTCAAATCCACCCTGATCTCTGTCCCCAAAGACCCGGCCACCAGCGAACCGGTGGTCCCGCCGCAAACCACTTTGGTCCCGGGCTCACTGAGCAAGAGTTCAACCATATAAGGGTCGTCCTCTTTGTTGGCCGGCGGTCCGGCCGCCACCGTCATTGACCGCGGCTCCCGGATTTTCAAGGCAAGGACAGAGGCGTCATCTCCCGGTTTTCCGGTGTAAAGCTGTTCGCAGGCGGTCATCAGCCACCAGCTGAGGTCTTTGGCCTCCATTGCCTGGCTGCTCAAGCGGAGAAGATACTCCCCCACATCCCGCCATTGCCAGCCCAGGTTTAAAACCCCGCCGATCCCGGCATGCACGACCCCGTCGGAGACCACCGCCAGGATATCGCCGGTTTTCACCTGAAACCTGCTTTCCCTGATTTTCTTCCCGTAAATCTCCGTTTCTTTGTAATCCGGGGTGACCAGCTTCCCTTCACGAATGAAGAAAAACGGCGGGTTGTCGAATTCGACCACATAGGCTTCGCCATTTTCCCTGACCTGAATAACGGTGAAGGTGGAATAGGCGATCCCTCTCTTTTGGCAAATGGGCAGGGTGTTACCGATGGTTTCCACCACCTCTTCCAGGGTGGCTCCCTTCTCCACCATTGTCCCGATGATCTTCACCGTCATTTTTGAGAGGATATTGGCTTTGACCCCGCTGCCCAACCCGTCTGCCAAAACGCAAAGCACGGAGTTGTTACTTCTGAGCACCTCAATGTTGTCCCCACATAATTCCTCGCCATATTTAGAGAGGGAGGCGGTGCCTGTCTCGATGAAAATACTCACTTCTCTTCCCCCTCTTCATTCACGATGAGTTTAATCAACTTGGTCAGCAGGACTTTGGTCTCGGCCGTGGTTTCCCCCAAAAGGCCGGCGATCTCCTGGGCGACCCGCATCTGCTTGTCAATGACTTCCCTGGCTTTCTCCAAGGTCTCCCTGGTCACCATATCCAACCTTTCCCGCTGCTGTTTTTCATTGGTGATATCGATCAGGATCCCAATTAAAACGTCCTCGGTTTCCACGTAGAAGATGGCTTGCCAGACCGCAAGACCGTATGCGGGATAAAACGCCTCCCCGGTGACCATCTTCTTCGTCCTGAGCACCTCGGCAAAGGCCTTTGGATCCAGGATGCTCTTCAAGTCTTTACCCTTCACTTCCTCATTTCTGCAGTAGAGCATTTTCTCCGCCGCCGGGTTAAGCTCCAGAACCTTTAGATCGCTGCTTACTACCAGGATGGCATTGGGGGCCGCCCGGCAGATCAGGTCCGCCCGCGATTCCGCCTTGGCTCTCATATACGGGATGCACATGTCGATCTCCGCCATACCCTTAGCAACAGCGATTGCCTTGTCGCGGCAGGAATTGTAACCGCAGGCCCCGCAGTTCAACTCATCCGCCGGTTTCAGCTTCCCGGTCCGGGCCAGGATCCGCCGGATTTCCTCTTCCGAAGGCTGTTCTCCCCCTTCCGGGTCCTCGACCGCCCTGGCGGTATACTCCCGGTAGAGGTCGACAGGTACCGCCCCTTCTGCCATAGCCGGGACGGTTTTTTCCTCCTCTCCAGTCAACTCCCGCCCGCGCCGGCGGTTGTTGGCGTAATCAAGCACTTTGTTCCGGCGGGCATATGCCGACAGGCCGGTCTTCATCCCCGGGCCCATGACACAACCGCCGCGGCAGGCCAGGAGTTCAATTAACCTGAAGTCCTTCTTAACCTCGGCAAACTTCTCTAAAAAGGAAAGGCATTCTTCCAGGCCGTCAACGGTAATCACGTCTTCAGCCAAAAGGTCCGTGCTTAACGGGGCTGACCTGGCCAGGCCCCCCGGGACGGCAAAAGCATGGGCGGATTTAGCCTCCTCCCGGTCGAACATCCCGGGTTCCAGCAGGGCTGGGTCTATTCCCTCTGCGGAAAGGACCTGGTTAAGCTCGGCAAAGGTGAGGACGGCATCGATGATCCCTTTGTTTTCCTCTCGCCGCCGCTCGCCTTTTTTGGCGATACACGGCCCAATAAAAACAACCTTTGTTTCCTTCCCGTGCCGCTTTTTCATCATGCGGCCGTGGGCCGTCATGGGTGAAACCACCGGGGCGAGATAAGGCAACAAGTGGGGGTAGTAGATCTCCAGCAGGTTGACGATAACCGGACAACAACTGGTGATAACCGGGCCTGTGGCCTCTTTCACCAGCCGGAGGTGTTCTTTGGCCACCCATTCCGCCCCTTCGGCGGTTTCTTCCACAAAAGCAAAGCCGATTTTTTTCAGGGCGGTAACCAGTTGCCCTGGGTCTTCAAGACCCAAGTCCGCCGCAAACGACGGCGCAATCCCGGCGGCTGTTTTAGCCCCGGACTTAATAAACTCCATTACCAGACCGGCGTCACTTTCCACCCTTTTGGCTTGTTGCGGGCAGATGGCCACGCAGTGACCGTCTTCAAGGCAACGGTCGCCGATTACCTCTGCGTGCCCGTTACTGACGCGGATTGCTTTCACCGGGCAATGCCTGACGCATTTATAACAGTCCCGGCAGCTTGCTTCAATCGTTGAAACCACACTCACGGGAAAAATGCCCCCTCTGCGTAGAAATTACCGGTACATTTGCCATGCTTTTATTGGCGCCCTTGACCTTCTTTCAAAAGATGCCGGTGGAAAAACTCCGCCGTATTTTCTTTGGTCAGCCCGGTATAGATCCGGTCGTTAACCATCACACTTACTCCCTGCTGGCATTGGCCCAAACAAAAACAGGCTTTAAGCTCAATCTTCTCCCGAAGGGAAAACTCTTCGATCAACCGTTGCAATTCTTTGATCACAGCGTAGGCGCCCTTCAGATGGCAGGAACTCCCCACACATACCGAGACCGTTAACATTGGGTTCACCTCACGGTAAAGTTTGTGAAATTTTTCACTTGTCCGGACAAAAAAATTACTGATTTTTCCTTGAGAGATGATGAGAAAGGGTCAAAACACCCACCACCAGATCTTCATTCCGGACATGCACATCCTCTGGAACCTCCAGCCTTACAGGGGCAAAGTTCCAAATGGCTTTAAAGCCCGCCTCAACCGCCGCCTTTGTTACCTGCTGGGCGGCGGCGGCCGGCACTGTAATTGTGGCAATATCCAGTTTAAGCTCTTCTTTCCGTGGTTTCAGTTCAGAGATATGATAGACCTCAATCTCCCCTAATTTCCACCCTATTTTGGCCTCGTCGATATCAAAAAGGGCTTTCACTTCCAGATTGTGCTGGAGGAACCCGCCATAGCCGGCCAGGGCTGTTCCGAGTTTTCCTGCGCCAATAATCGCCAGGTGGCGATGGTGGTTCATCCCCAGTATTTCTTTGATCTTTGCCAGCAGGTACGAAACATCATAACCGGTACCCCTGATCCCCAAACCGCCGAAGTAGGAAAGGTCCTTCCGGAGCTGGCTTGAGGTGATTCCTATTTTGGCGGCCATTTCTTCCGAGGAAACAATGGGTACTCCCACATGGTCCAATTCTGAAAGCACCCGGAAGTACAAGGGCAGCCTGGATATGGTCGCCTTCGGGATAACAACAAACTCATCCTTCATAAGAAATCATCCTTAACAGATAATCCCTAACAAAAAATCCTTGTGACTTTTTTCACAAGACCATTATACCCCAGTTTCCCCTTGTTGCCAAGGGTTTCTATTTAACAAATAGGTAAATCCATCAGCTTTCTTCAGATCTCTTCAATAACTCTCTTGCTTTGGCCACCATTCCTTCAACAATCAGTTCTGTGGCCTTCCGGCCCAGTGCAATTGAGGCGGAGTTGCGAGGGTCCTCACCCAAGATCCCGAGGATGGGTTTTTCTTCTTGATTTAAGTAGACGCTCATATCCACACAATCCGGGCGCAAGTACCACAGGTAAGATGTTTCCCATTTCCCAGCGTGGTCCCCGCCAACCGCCTCCGTCTCCCCGGCATAGTGAAGTTCGGTTCCGGCATACGCTTGTGTACCGGTGTAGGAAGAGTTAAACTCCTCTATGGCTCCGGAAATCCATGGGTGCAGGGGATAGTGCCCACAGAGCAGGCATACCGCCCGCATCTTAAGGGTGTGCATTTGAACGAGTACGTGGAAGATGAGATCCCTGTAAAACTCCACCTGTTCGTCGGGCGTCCGCCGGAAGCCATCATACTCTTCTACATAATGCCCTTTTTCAAAGCCCATCCGCGCTTTAATTTGCCCGTCATGATCATGGGTCACCTCAAGGAGGCCGGTGGTTCTCGGTTCGCCATACCAGATGGTTGGAAAAGCGAACCCGCCCGACCGTTCCGCCGCCAGTTCGCAGAGTTTCTCCGCTTTCAACGCATCGTTCCCCACGGCCAAATGTTCCCCGTGCCACTCCAACCCGCCGAGGCCGATGAAGGCAGCGGGAAAGTGTTTGCGCCGTTCGAGGATTTCATGGGGAAGCATCTCGTGGTATCTCACTTTTCTCATGGGTTTCTCCTTTCAATTTTTTATTCTAATGTTACGTCTGCTTACGCCTGGTGTTTTTATGTAACTGAATGTTGTTCAGTTTTCGAACTATTTTT
>JAAYGG010000108.1 GCA_012727895.1 Bacillota bacterium | reverse complement strand
TTGAGCCATTCAAATTCCTCCTCTTAGAATTTTGGTTTGTCTAACTTCTATTCTAACTGAGGAATTTGTTAATGGCTCTCCTATTTTTTCAGAAAACCATTTTTACACCATTATACGGACTCAACTGTGGTCTTCGCTGTTAAAGGGAAAATGTATCAATCCATGAGACCATCATCATGAGTTGGCGCTGTCTCCCGACACATGGACAATGCTGCCGTCCACTATATTAAAGACCCTCTCCATGAACCCGATGATATTTTCGTCATGGGTGGCAAAAAGAAAAGTGGTTCCGTACTCCTTGTTCAGGCGTTTCATCAACTCCACAATCTCCCGGCCGGTTTTCGTATCCAAGTTGGCGGTGGGCTCATCGGCAATGACCACCGGTGGATTTTTCACCAGCGCCCGGGCAATGGCCACCCGCTGCATCTGCCCGCCTGACAGTTCGCCGGGGCGGTGCTTAATATGACTTTCCAAACCTACCGCTTCCACTATCCGCTCTACTTTTTTCTTCCGGACGGCCGGTTTTTCTCCCATGATCAAGAGGGGGATCTCCACATTTTCATAGACAGTGAGTTCGGGGATGAGATTGAAGGTCTGAAAGATAAACCCCAGGTACTGCGCGCGGTACCTGGCCCTTTCTTTGTGACTCCCGGCGCCCACGTTTTTCCCGTCGAATAAGTACTCGCCCCCGGTGGGCACATCCAAAAGCCCGACTATATTCAAGAGAGTAGTCTTCCCGCTGCCGGACGGGCCCTGAAACGCCACGAATTCCCCCTGGTTAATCTTGAGGCTTACCCCCTTTAGCGCCCAGAGTTCAGCCCTACCCACCTGGTATTTCTTTTTAACCTCTCGCAATTCGATCATTTTTTGCCTCTCCTTTTTCAAAACTGGTAAGTCAAGACCAGAGCCACAGAAGATCGTTCCGGAGATAAATTGGTAAACTCACCGTACTTGCCCCCTGTAATATAGCGGCCGTATAAAGTCAGTTCACAATTCTGGCTGAGTATATAACTGATACTGCCGGTAAGTTCCCCGGCGGCATATTCGGAAAATTTCTCCCCTCCGGGTTGAAAAGATAAGATTCCCGATACTCCCACTCCCAAAGCAGGATGAATAAAAGACCCTTTATTTGCCTGAAATATTACTTTAATACCAAACATATAAAAAAATACCATAACTGTCAAGTATATTTATGAACAGATTTCTTCTGTTTAACTTTGTCTTTTCTTTTGGTTTCTCCTATTTTTACCAATTTTGCAATTAGAATTATCTTTTCGCAAAACCGCATAACTCTTGTGGCCGGCCATCATCTCCATATTTTACGGGCAAAAAAAAGAGTGGAAAGCAGTCTGCTCTCCACTCCGCCCTTTTTATAGAATTCCCACCGGTACTCAGGTTGCTCCGGAGCATGCCGACCGGGCCTTGCGGAACTCCGGATCAGGGAAAACACTAATCTGTCCTGGTAATGCGGAAGCCATCGGTAGCGGTAGGGTCATTGGGGCCAATCCAGTCTTCATAGCTAACGAGCAAAGAATATACCCCTGTCTGAGACCAAACATCGCCGCCGCGTATTACCCGCCTGGTCGCATCGCCCCAATGCCGGTCAAAGCACATTTCATTAACGTTACCGCTCATGTCAAAAAGGCCAAAGGGATTGCTCTTCTTCGCCGCTACCGGGTGAGTTTGACCCCCGCTATTCTCCTCATACCAAACATAATCCCCAATTTGCGTAGTTGTTGCTTCCGGGTAGCAGGGACCGGAGAGATCGCCGCTGGCGTGGTTGTAAGGAAGCCAGTCGATCCCATCAATATACCGTGCGGCCAGTTCCCATTCTGCACTGGCCGGCAGGCGGAAGCCTTTTGCGGTGGACAAGGCCGTTGCATTATCGCAAACATCGCCATTGGCATCGCGGGAATCGCGGATTGGCTTTCCTTCACTGTCTATATAGACACAAGCCCAATTGGTTCCGTTTTCTGTGTTATAATACTCGGTTAACGCATTACACCAGACTATGGCATCGCGCCAGCTTATCATGGTGACCGGCTGCCTTGGGTCCGGGTCTGGGTCATAATAGTTGCCTGGCTGTCCGTTCCTTTGAAAATAATACCTGCCATCCCCCCGTGCTTCCGCAGTTGCCCAATTATAGACTGTAGACCATAAGGCGTAGGTGACCTCGGTCTCGCCGATCCAATAAGCATAATCGATGGTGGTTTCTATGTCATGCATGGTAAAGGGAAAGGTCAGCCCGGCCGGGGCCCGGCGCATCTCAAAGCTCACCCCGCCCACCTCATAGGTAATGCTCTCTATTGGTTGCACAGAAATCGTCGAATAAACATAAGTCGCGATATTACTGTCCAACATCCCCTCTTTTACGGCAAAAGCCTTTAAGGTCAAGCCCCCCTCCGGGACCCGGGGTCTATTGTCCTCATTATATTCATTAGCGTCTTTCGTCGGATTTGTACCATCAACCGTATAATAAATCGTCGCCCCCGGGGTTGCAGTGGTCAGGGTTATTTCCGTATCAACCGCCACTTTGCCTCCCAGCGGCGAGGCGGTCGGCGCTGCTACCTGGTTTGGCTTTAGTTTATTAAAAGAAGCAACAAGCTGTTTGTGGCCGTCCATTATTATGATCCACCTGTCGAACCTGGCCGTCACATCATCCTTGTCCCGTCCGCCCCAGCCGCTAAATTCATACCCTTCTTCGGCGGCGGGCTTAAGGGTCACCTCGGTATTCTTTTCGTATGTGCCTCCTTCGGGATCAAACCAAACCGCTCCCGCCTCTTTTGGCTCAACTGTCACTTGCAGATTATAGTACACCAGCGTAGAGCCGCCGTTTCCCCCGCTTCCTCCGTTCCCCCCGTTTCCTAAACCACCTCCACTGCAACCGGAGAAGAGAATGGTGCAAATGGAAAAAGCGATCAAGCAAATAAATACCAGACGTTTCATTTTTTTCTCCCCTTACTAGCTTTGTTATGGATTTTAGTGCTCTCTTCAGATTTTACCCTCTTCACTTCAACAAAAACTAAACAAAGGGCTATACAGCCAATAAGGGGAAGAAAGGGTTCCCGCCCGGTTATGACCGGTCATACCACCGGGCTTGGGCGG